>JAEZQS010000018.1 GCA_023412995.1 Pseudomonadota bacterium | reverse complement strand
ATCCCTGATCCCTGATCCCTGATCCCTGATCCCTACTCCCTAATCCCTGGGCCCCTGGCCCCTGATCCCAGCCCCTCGCCCCTCACGACGCCGCGCCACGACGCGCGTTGCGCAGCGCAAGCGCCTTCAGCGCGTTGAGTGCCTCGTTGAGGGCGTAGTCCTGCTGCAGGTCGCGGTCGGCGGCGCGTGGCGTGACGGGGCCGGATTCCTCCTCGGTCCCGGTGAGGTGGTTGCGCAGGTCGCGCTCGCCGATGGCGGGCGTGGGACCGCTGTCGCGCTGGCTCAGCATGAGGTCCGCCAGCACGATGTCGGGCTCGATGCCGGCGGCCTGGATCGAGACGCCGCTTGGTGTGTAATAGCGCGCCGTCGTCAGCTTCACGGCGTGGCCGGCGTCGAGCGGCAGCACGGTCTGCACCGAACCCTTGCCGAAGGTGCGCCGGCCCATCAGCAACGCGCGGTGGTTGTCCTTCAGCGCGCCGGCGACGATTTCGGCGGCGGACGCGGTGCCGTTGTCGACCAGGACGACCAGCGGCGCGCCGTCGAGCAGGTCGCCGGGCGTGGCGCGGAACGCCATGTCGGTTTCCTTCAGGCGCCCGCGCGTGGTGACGATGCCACCTTCGGACAGGAACTCGTCGCTCACCTCGACCGCGGAATTGAGCAGCCCGCCGGGATTGCTGCGCAGGTCGAGCACGGCACCGCGGAGCGGACCCTTGTTCTCGGCGAGCAGGCGCTCGATGCGGCTGCGCAGCTGCGAACCGGTCTCGGCCTGGAACTGGCTGATGCGCAGGTAGGCGTAGCCCGGTTCCAGCAGGCGCCCGCGCACGCTGGCGACGCGGATCACGTCGCGCACGAGCGGAACGTCCACCGGCATGCTTTCGCCCTCGTGCACGATGCCGAGGGTGATCGACGTGCCGGGTTCGCCGCGCAGGCTTTCCACCGCGCCGTCGAGGTCGTCCGGCTGCACCGGCTTGCCGTTGATGCGCACGATGGTGTCGCCGGCCTTGATGCCGGCACGTTCGGCCGGGGTGCCATCGATGGGTGCAACCACGCGCAGCGTGCCTTCGACCTGCAGCACCTCGATGCCGAGGCCGTCGTAGCTGCCGGTGGTGTCCTCGGTGAGGTCCTGCATCTGCTCGGGACCGAGGTATTCGCTGTGCGGATCGAGGCCGGCCAGGAGGCCCTGGATCGCTGCCTGCATCAGGCGGTGGTCGTCCACCGGTTCGACGTAGGCCTGCTTGACCAGGCTGTACACCGCGGTGAAGGCGCGGATGTCTTCGAGATCCACGCTGCCGGAGGCCTGCTCCCGGGTCGCTGCCGCCGCGGGCGCGGTGGTGGCGACGGGATCCACCCCTTCCGGTGCCGCGGTCGCCGGGACGTCATCGGCCGGATCCACGGCAGCGCCTGCGGGTGGCTGCGGAGGCGGCGCGGCGAGGGCGGCAGCGGCCACCAGTGCCAGGGCCAGGATGGAAAAACTCAGTCGCATCGGCGGACCTCCGCAGGGCGCCTGAGTGTAGCGCCGCCGCCGCGCGGCTGCCGCCACGGTGGCTGCGAAAACGCGCGCAGTGCGGTCCCGGTTCAGCGCGGGCGCAGCCAGCGGCGCGGATCGATCGGCTTGCCGCGGGCACGCAGCTCGAAGTACAGCGCGGGTCCGGACTGGCCGACGCTGGCGCCGCTGGTGGCGAGTGCGTCACCGCCATCGACCCAGTCGCCGACGTCCTTCAGCAGGCTCTCGTTGCCGCCGTAGAGGCTGAGATAGCCATCGCCGTGGTCGACGATGACCATCAGGCCGTACCCGCGCAGCCAGTCGGCAAAGGCGACGCGCCCGTGCGCGACCGCGGCCACCTTCGTGCCGGCGGGCGCGGACAGCCACATGCCGCTGCTGCGGCGGCCGCCCTCATCGGCGCCGAAGGCCACCAGCACCTTGCCCTTGAGCGGCCACGGCAACTGGCCGCGGCGCGAGGCAAACGGCTGCGCACCGGAAAGCTGGCGCGGAATGTCCACGAAGACATCGCGCAGCTGCTGCAGCAACCGGTCGAGCGCGGCCGCGTCGCGTTCGAGCGCCGCAATCCGGTTGCCCTGCCCCGCCAGGCGCTTGCCGAGCTCGGCCACCAGGCTCTGGCGTTCGGCGCGCTCATGTTCCAGCCGCTCCGCCTCGGCCGCGCGCTCGGCGCGCGTCTCGGCAAGGCCGGCGCTCGCCTCGTCGATGGCGACGCGCAGCGCCTCCAGCCGCGCAAGGTTCTCGCGCAGGCGGGCGATGCGGTCCACCCGCGCACGCTGGAAATAGCGGTGGTAGGCCAGCACGCGCGCAACGGCGGCGACGTCGTCCTGCTGCAGCAGCAGCTTGAGTTCGGCATCGTGGCCGAGGGTGTAGGCCGAGCGCAGCAGGGCGGCCAACCCGTCGCGCTGGGTGGCGAGCGCCGCCTCGAGGTCGTCGCGTTGGTGGCCGAGCTCGTCCAGGCGTTCCTGCTGCGCCGCCAGCCGCTCGTCGAGCTGGTGCACGTCGCGCGCGACCGTGGCCAGCGCCAGCTCCTGCGCGCGCAGCAGCCGCTCGGCCTCGTCGAGCTCGCCGCCGGTGGCCTTGCGCTGCGCCGCCATCGCGGCCAGCTCGGCGCGTACCGCATCGAGCTTGCGTCGTGCCTCCTTCTCCTGCGCGGCACGTTGCGCCGGATCGAGCGGGACATCCGGCGCCGCCGCCGCGGCATGCGCCAGCCCGAAGGCGAACGCCGCCGCCACCAGCGCGCGGGGGATCCGCACGTTCCCTACAGGAACCTGGCCAGGCTGCGCCCGCTCATGGCGGCGGGCTGCGGCAGGTCCATCAGGGCCAGCACCGTCGGCGCGAGGTCGCGCAGCGCGCCGGGTTCGAGCGTGGCGGGGCGACCGACGTACACCAGCGGCACCGGTCCGACGGTGTGCTGGGTGTGCGCCACGCCGTCTTCGTCCAGCATGCGTTCGACGTTGCCGTGGTCGGCGGTGACCAGCATTTCGCCGCCGCTGCTGCGGATCGCGGTGGCGATGCGGCCGAGCGCCAGGTCCACCGCCTCCACGGCGGCGATAGCCGCCGACTCGATGCCGGTATGGCCCACCATGTCGGGATTGGCGATGTTGCAGACGATGAAATCGAAGCGCTTCGAGGCGATCGCCTCGACCAGGCGATCGGTCAGCTCGGGGCAGCTCATCTCCGGCTGCAGGTCGTAGGTGGCCACCTTCGGGCTCGGCACGAGGATGCGCTCCTCGCCGGGGAAGGGCGCCTCGCGGCCGCCGGAGAAGAAGAACGTCACGTGCGCGTACTTCTCCGTCTCGGCAATGCGCAGCTGCGTCAGGCCGAGGCGGGAGAGGTATTCGCCGAGGGAATCTTCGAGCGACTGCGGCGGGAACGCGACCGCCGTCGCGGCCAGCCCCTTCTCGTATTCGGTCAGCGTGACGAACGCCGACAGCGCGATCGTGCGCGAGCGCGCGAAGCCGGCGAACGCGGGATCGACGAAGGCATGCGACAGCTCGCGCGCGCGGTCGGCGCGGAAATTCATGAACACGATGGCGTCGCCATCGGCGACGCGGGCGCCCTCGCCGATCACCGTCGGCTGCACGAACTCGTCGTTCTCGCCGCGTGCATAGGCGGCGTCGAGCGCCGCCAGCGCATCGGGCGCATGCAGCGGGGAGCTCGCGTCGGCAATCGCGTTCCAGGCGCGCTCCACCCGGTCCCAGCGCTTGTCGCGGTCCATCGCGAAGTAGCGGCCGGTGATGCTGGCGATGCGCGCGTCCGGCAGCGCGTCGCAACGCGCCTGCGCCCGTTCCAGCGAGGCACGTGCACTGCGCGGCGGCGTGTCGCGCCCATCGAGGAAGGCGTGCAGCGCCACCCGCGGCACGCCGCGCCGCGCGGCGAGGTCGAGCATCGCGAACAGCTGGTCTTCGGCACTGTGCACGCCGCCCGGCGAGAGCAGTCCGAGCACGTGCAGCGTGCCGCCTCCGGCCTTCGCGGCGTCGCAGGCGCCAACCAGCGCGGGGTTGTCGAAGAAGCTGCCGTCGGCAATCGCGGCATCGATGCGGGTCAGGTCCTGGTAGACCACCCGTCCGGCACCGATGTTCATGTGGCCGACCTCGGAATTGCCCATCTGCCCTTCCGGCAAGCCCACGTGCCCGCCGTGCGTTTCCACCAGGGTGTGCGGGCATTCCAGCAGCAGCCGGCGCCAGTTCGGCGCGCGCGCGCCGGCGATGGCATTGTGTTCGGTCTCGACCCGATGGCCCCAGCCATCGAGGATCAGCAGGAGGACGGGTTTGGGTCGTGCCACGCGGGGGTCCAGGTGCAGGAGAGAGGGGCATGCTAGCAGCAGCGGCTTGCAGCAGGGGCTGGGGGCCGGGGAAAGCGGAGCGGCAGCGTGACACACGAAGCACACGCAGCACGCGAAGGAAGAACATCCACAGCGACGACCCAGTCCGCGTCCTGGCCCTAGCCCCTAGCCCCTAGCCTCTAGCCCCTAGCCTTAGCCCCTGCCCAGTAAACCCGCTGCCCCCGGCAGGCATCCAAGACGTCGCCAACACCACGAGGAATCCCCATGCCACGCCATTTCCTGACAGCCTTCGCCACCCTCCTCCTCGCGCTGGCGGGTCCCGCGTTTGCCGACGCGCCGGACATCGACAAGGTGAACGGGTCGATCCGCCTCGAAGCCGGCCAGCAGGCCGGTGACCTCGAGACCGTCAACGGCTCCATCCACCTTGCCGACGGTGCCACGGCCGACGATGTGTCCACGGTCAACGGCGACGTCGAGCTGGGTACGCGCGCCACCGCGTCCAGCATCGACACCGTCAACGGCGGCATCGACCTCGGCGAAGGCAGCCGCGTCACCGGCAAGCTGGAAGCCGTGAACGGCAGCATCCGGGTGCGCCGCGACGCCGAAGTGCTCGGACATGCATCGAACGTCAACGGCACCATCGAGATCGACGCCGCCCATCTGGCCGGTGGCCTCGAGACCGTCAGCGGCGACATCGAGATCGGCGCCGACGCGCGCATCGAGGGTGGGCTGCTGGTGGACAAGCCGCACGGCTGGTCGTGGGGCAAGACGCGCAACCCGCGCATCGTGATCGGCCCGCGGGCCGTGGTCGACGGCACGCTCGAGTTCCGCCGCGAGGTCGACCTCTTCGTCAGCGACAGCGCGAAGATCGGCAAGGTGACCGGCGCGACGCCGCAGGCGTTTTCCGGCGACCATCCCTGACGGGCCGTTGCGCCGCGGGGGGGCGGGGCCCGCCCCCCCCCCCCCCACGCCGGCAGGGATGACGATGGGCGGCCGTTCCTGCCTAGAATGTCGGCATCACCGATGCAGGAGTTGCCGCATGCGCCGTCCCGACCTCCGCCCCGCCGCTTGCGTCATGGCGGCCGTGCTGCTGGCAGCGTGCCAGCCGCAGGAGCCCGCCACGCCACCGGCGGATGCCGCCACGGCGCCGGACGCCGTCGCGGCAAAGCCAGCGCCGGTCGTGCCGACCACCGAAGGCCACTTCACCCCGGCGATCACGGCGGCGGATTTCGCGGCGCGCCTGCGCAAGGTCTCCTCCGACGAGTTCGAGGGTCGCAAGCCCGGCACGCTGGGCGAGCGCATGACGGTGGCGTGGATCAAGGACCAGTTCCAGCGCATCGGCCTCGCGCCCGGCAACGGCGACCAGTGGGCGCAGACCGTGCCGATGGTCGAGACCACGGTGGTCGATGGCGACAAGGTCGTCCTCGAGGTGAAGGGTGGCACCACCAGCGAATCGTTCCACTACCGCGACGACATGATCATCGGCTCGCTCGATGGCAGCGCCAGCGTCGCCATCGCCGATTCGCCGATCGTGTTTGCCGGCTATGGCGTGAACGCGCCCGAGTACCAGTGGAACGACTACGCCGGCCTCGACGTCAAGGGCAAGACGGTGGTCGTGCTGGTCAACGACCCGGGCTGGGGCAGCCACGACGACAAGCTGTTCAAGGGGCGCGCGCTGACCTACTACGGCCGCTGGACCTACAAGTACGAGGAAGCCGCGCGCCAGGGCGCCGCCGCCTGCCTGATCGTGCACGACACCGCCGGCGCGGGCTATCCGTGGGACGTGGTGGTCAATGGCTGGTCCGGCCCGCAGGAAAGCCTGCCGGCGTCGGAAGACCCCGCGCCGCGCCTGCAGGCGGCCGGCTGGCTGACGACCCAGGCGGCGACGCGTTTGTTCGCCAGCGTGGGCCAGGATTTCACCGCCCTCGCCCGCAGCGCCGACCAGCCGGGTTTCCGCGCCATGGAAACCCCGGCCACGCTGTCGGCGTCCTTCCGCAGCAGGATCACCCACGGCGGGTCGGAAAACGTGCTCGGCGTCCTGCGCGGCAGCACGCGGCCGGACGAGTTCATCGTGTACACCGCGCACTGGGACCATTTCGGCCGCGATCCGTCGCTCGAGGGCGACACCATCTACAACGGCGCCATCGACAACGGCACCGGCGTCGCCGGCCTGCTCGAGATTGCCGAGGCCTTCGCAGGGCAGCAGCCGCCACCGCACCGCTCGATCCTGTTCCTCGCCACCACCCTGGAGGAAGCCGGCCTGCTCGGCTCGCACTGGTACGTCGCCCATCCCGTCGCGCCGCTCGCGAAGACGGTGGCCAACATCAACATGGATGCATTGCCGATCAACGGGCCCAGCCGCGACATCGCCGTGATCAGCTGGGGCCAGTCGGACCTGGACGACCTGATCCGCGACGCCGCCGCCGCGCAGGACCGCACCATCGTGCCGGACGACGCTCCCGAGAAAGGCTTCTTCTTCCGATCGGACCAGCTCCACTTCGCGCGCGCCGGCGTGCCGGTGCTGTACGCGCGCTCGGGCCTCAACCTGGTCGACGGCGGCATCGACGCCGGCCGCAAGGCATACGAGGACTACACCGCCAACCGCTACCACAAGCCCGGCGACGAATACGACCCGACCTGGGACTTCCGCGGCGTGGTTGCCGACCTCGAAGCCTTCCACGCCGTCGGGCGCAAGCTGGCCGACGGGGACACCTTCCCGCAATGGAAGAAGGACGCGGATTTCCATCGGCCGTAGATCCAGACAGCCGCCGCCCATGGGAGCGGCTTCAGCCGCGATGCCTTACCCGCCCGCCTGCCGCCCGATCACCGGCCGAAGCCCGCCGGTGGCAGGCCGGACGGCCGCAGGCCAGCCGGCGCTTCGGCTTCTGTGCCGGGACATCCGCCGCGCTGTGCGCGACCAACCCTCGGCGCGCGACGTCCTCGATCGAAGCCGTCGACAAAGATCGCGTCGACCTGCCCCTCATACGCACCGATATCGGCGCGACCCGTCGCCGGGCGTGCAGGACATCGGCGCGGTGGAGAGCCACTACCGCGAAGCGGACCCGACCTTCGCCGACGGCTTCGATCCGTCCAATGCACGTGTGCCGCCGCACAACCGTCGCGACCTGTGAGACATGCCAACCGCAGCATCCCGACCCGCAATGGATGCGGTCGTCGCCCCAGGGACGGGGCGCCCTCGCCCGCCCGTCCACCCCGGGTTGCCACAGGAGCGGCGCAGCCGCGACCGTGAATTGGCACATGCGACGAACGCATGGTATTGCCGACGCGACCGGCCACCCCGCGGTCGCGCTTGCAGCGTTCCTACGACGGCACGGGCTTTATGTAGGAGCGGCGCAGCCGCGACCGCGAAGCCGCGCATGCGACGAAACCTTCGGATGGCAGCGTCGTTGTTGGTGACCGCGGTCGCGCTTGCAGGCGACATCGATCGGCCACCCGCGGTCGCTTGCAGCGCTCCTGCGACGGCACGAGCTTGTCATCGCCGGCAATCGCGTGCGACGGCGGCGGCGGCGTTCAGCCCTTTGCTTCGGAATCGGCCGCTGCCTTCGGCGCCAGGGCGCGTTCGACGCTGGCCTGGGTGATGGGGTGGTAGCCCGGCTTCGCCTTCGCATAGACGGAGCGCGCGAAGGCGAGGCCCTCCGGGGTCTTCGCCAGTTCCTCGTACAGCGGCACGACCAGGTAGCGGCGGCCGATGCGGATCATGTAGGCGGCCATGGCCTCGCGCGCGGGCTGGTAGTTGGCGCGGATGGCGGCGAGGTACCAGCGGCGCGCGATCTCCGCGTTCGGGCTGCCGGTGAGATGCCAGGCGGCGTCGAACGATGCCAGCTGGTCGGCCGTCAGCGTGTGCGGAAGCCCGTCGAGGAAATACATCCATTCCTGCGTGTTCCAGTCCTTTGCGTCGAGTGAGGAAGCCGTGCGCGTGCCGTCGACCCACGCGGCGCGTTCCTTCACGATGGCCTCGAACCGCGGTGAGGTCGGCACCTGCGCGTCGGCCGGGATGCCGGGCTGGTAGATCCACGCCCTGACCTCTTCCATGCTCATCTTGCCGGGATGCTTGTCCAGCAGGTTGGGTCCGAGGTAGGCCAGCATCTGGTCGGTGGTGATGCTCTGGAAGGCGAAGTGGTCGAAATAGCCGCGCAGGTAGGCATCGAACGTGGCGCGGCCGAACTTCGCTTCCAGCGTGCGCAGCAGCCAGGCCCCCTTGGTGTAGGCGAAGTCCGACCCGGCGTCGTCGCCACTGCGGCCGTCGAGGTCGGGTACCAGGCGCTGGTCGCCCGCCGGCGTGGTGGCCAGCTCGCCGCGCAGCTCGTCGGCGGCGAGGATGAACTCCTCGTCCGCGCGGGCCTTACCGTAGAGCGCCTCGACCACGCGGTTCTCGACGTAGCTGGTGAAGCCCTCGTTGAGCCACATGTGCTGCCAGGTGGCGTTGGTGACGAGATTGCCGGACCAGGAATGCGCCAGCTCGTGCGCGACCAGCGCAACCAGGCTCTTGTCGCCGACGATCACGGTAGGGGTGGCGAAGGTGAGGCGCGGGTTTTCCATGCCGCCGAACGGGAAGCTCGGCGGCAGCACGAGGATGTCGTAGCGGCCCCAGCGGTAGGGGCCGTAGAGCTTCTCCGTCGTGACGATCATCTTCTCGGTGTCGGCGAATTCCTTCGCCGCGGCTTCCACCATCGAAGGCTCGGCATAGACGGCGCTGCGCGGGCCGGTTTCGCGCACCGCGAGGTCGCCGACCGCGATCGCCAGCAGGTAGGACGGGATCGCTTGCGGCATGCGGAACGAGAAGTCGCCGTCGAGCGGGTGCCTGGCGTCGTTGTCCGCGCTCATCACGGCGCGCAGCGCCTTCGGCACGTGCACGCGGGCGGTGTAGGTGAAGCGCACCGAGGGCGTATCCTGCAGCGGCACCCAGCTGCGCGCATGCACCGCTTCGGACTGCGAATACATGAAGGGATGCTTGCCCCCCGCGGTCTGCGCCGGCGTCATCCATTGCAGGCCGGAGGCGGTGGGCGCCGTGCGGTAGTGGACGCGGACCGCGGCCACGCGCTGGCCCGGGGTGATGTGCAGGGCCGCGCCGAGGATCGGGTCGGGCTTTGAGAGCGTCCAGCGCACGGCGCGCGGCGATCCGCCGACATCGAGCGCCTCGATCTTCTCGATCGTGAGGTCACGCGTATCCAGAACCACTTCCGGCGCCTTGCCGGCGACGGCGGGGCCGTGCCAGTCCAGCCCCAGTTCGGCGGTGCCGGCGAGCTGCCTGCGCTCGAAATCGACCGTCACGTCGAGCGCGACGCGGCTGACGCTCACCTCGTCGGTGTTGGCGTGGCTGTGCGGATCGCTGGCGAAGGCGGCGGACGCCATCAGCAGCAAGGCGGCAGGGACAAGGCGCAGTGGCAACACGGGAATTCCTCCGCAGGGTGGCGACGCATTCGCGCGCCAGGTGGACGGTGACGGGTGATTGTGGCGGCCATCGACGCAGCATGCGACCTGCGGCGTGGATGCGCCTGTGGCGAAAGTGCCAGGAACGCGCCCCGCCCGCAGGGGATCCGGCGCGCCTCAGGTGCGATAGCCGCGGTGGATGGCGACGATGCCGGCCGACAGGTTGCGCACGTCGACGCGGTCGAACCCTGCCGCCTCCATCATGGCCGCGAGCGTCGCCTGGTCCGGATGCCGGCGGATCGATTCGGCGAGGTACCGGTAGCTTTCCTCGTCGCCGGCGACGAGGCGGCCGATACGCGGCAGCACGTGGAAGGAATGCAGGTCGTACAGCGGCTGCAACGCGCGCACGCGCAGCGAGGAGAACTCCAGCACCAGCGCGCGGCCACCGATCTTCAGCACGCGGTGCATCTCGGCCAGCGCACGCTCCTTGCGGGTGACGTTGCGCAGTCCGAACGCCATCGTCACGCAATCGAAGCTGCGGTCGGCGAACGGCAGGGCCTCGGCATCCATGCGGCTCCAGGAGAGGCCCTGCAGCAGGCCGCGGTCGAGCAGGCGGTCGCGCCCCACCCGCAGCATGTCGCCGTTGATGTCGCCCACCACCACGCTGCCGTCGCGACCGACCTTCGGCAGCAGCAGCGCGGCGATGTCGCCGGTGCCACCGGCGAGATCGAGCACGCGGTCGCCCGGGCGCACGCCGCTGGTGGCCACGAACCAGCGCTTCCACAGGCGGTGGATGCCGAACGACATCAGGTCGTTCATGACGTCGTAGCGCCGCGCGACCGAACTGAAGACGGCGCCGACGAGCCGGGCCTTGTCGGCCTCGGGCACGTCGCGGTAGCCGAAATGGGTGGTGGGGGTTTCGTCCATGCCCCCATCCTACCGCAGGCGGCGACCCGCGCTTGCGGCAGCGCCCTGCGCGCCCATAATGCCGGCGGGACACGGGAGCAGGCATGGCGACCTGGTGGGTGGCCGGCGCCGCGCTGGCGGCGCTGGCGATCGGGGTGGTGCTGTTCAACGGCCTGGTCGCCGCACGCAACCAGGTGCGCGCCGCCTGGAGCGACATCGACGTGCAACTGCAGCGCCGGCACGACCTGGTGCCGCAGCTGGTCGCGGCCGTGCAGGGCTATGCGGGGTACGAGCGTGCAACGCTGGCGACGCTCGCGGAGCTGCGTACGCGCGCGATGGCAGCGGCCTCCCTGGCCGACAAGGCGCAGGCGGAAGGGGAGCTGGCGCGCCAGGTCGATCGCATCCTCGCCCTGCAGGAGCGCTATCCCGACCTCAAGGCGAGCGGAAACTTCCTCGCCCTGCAGCGCGACCTGGTCGGCATCGAGGACCACCTGCAGTACGCCCGCCGCTACTACAACGGCGCGGTGCGCGACCTCAACAACCGGATCGAGACCTTCCCCTCGCTGGTGGTCGCGCGCATGGCGCGCTTCCAGCCGGCGGCGTTCTACCGCCACGCAGGCGACGACGGGTCCGCCGACGTCACGGCCACTGGCCCCTGACGGCGCGCCGTTCCGTTCCGATGCGGAAGGAGGAATTCCGATGAAGCCCCTGCTTGCCCTGCTGCTGGCCGCCACCGTCTTCGCCGGGAACGCACGCGCGGAAGAACGCATCCTGTCGTTCCACAGCGACATCGTGGTCGGCGCCGACGCGGCGATGGAGGTCACCGAGACCATCCGCGTCCGTGGCGAACAGGACCGCATCAACCACGGCATCTACCGCGATTTCCCCACCGACTACCGCGACACGCACGGCAACCGCGTGCAGGTCGGGTTCGAGCCGCAATCGCTCACCCGCGACGGCCAGGACGAGCCCTTCCATACCGAGGGCCTGTCGAACGGAACGCGCGTGTACTTCGGCTCGAAGGACGTCACGCTGGAGCCGGGCGAGTACACCTATGTCCTGCACTACCGCACCACCCGCCAGCTCGGGTTCTTCGACGACCACGACGAGCTCTACTGGAACGTGACCGGCAACGGCTGGGACTTCGCCATCGACGAAGCCGGCGCGCGCGTCACCCTGCCCGGCGCGGTTGCGCCGGCCGACCTGGCACTCGCCGCCTATACCGGTCCGCAGGGCGGCAAGGGTCAGGATTTCACCGCGCGCGCCGATGGCCCTTCGCATGCCGTCTTCGCAACCACGCGCGCCCTCGCTCCCCAGGAGGGCCTCACGATCGTGGTCGGCTTTCCGAAGGGGATCGTCGCCGCGCCCGATGCAGCCCAGCGCAGCCGCTGGTTCCTCGAGGACAATGCCGCCGTGCTGGTCGGCGGCCTCGGCCTGCTGTTGCTGTGGATCTATTACGTGGTGCAGTGGCTGAGGGTGGGTCGCGATCCGCCGCCGGGCGTGATCATTCCGCAATACGAGGCGCCGGAAGCGCTCAGCCCCGGAACCCTGCGCTACATCGAGCGCATGGGATACGACGATCGCTGCCTTGCCGCCGATGTCGTGCAGCTGGCGGTGAAGGGGCGACTCGATCTGCGCGAAGCCGGCAAGAGCTGGACGCTGAAACGCCAGTCCGGCGGCGGCGGGGAGCTCGACGGCATCGAGCGGACGCTTTCCGGCGCCCTGTTCGGCGGCGGCGACACGCTGGAACTCAAGCAGGAAAACCACCGCCGCGTCGCCGGCGCGATCGATCGCTACAGGAAGGAACTGGCGAAGTCCGCCACGGGGCGCTACTTCAACGTCAATGCGCGCTACGGCGTGATCGGCACGCTGATCGCGCTGCTCGCGCTCGCCCTCGGCATGGTCTGGCTGGGGCCGGGCGCGCAGCAGGCCGGTGCCTGGTTCATGCTGGTATGGCTCAGCTTCTGGAGCCTGGGCGTCTTCATGCTGGTGGCGGCCGCCGCAAAGGCCTGGCGCACCGGCAAGGGCGTGTCGGGCTACATCGCCGCGGTGTTCCTGACCCTTTTCTCGCTGCCGTTCCTGTTCGGCGAGGTGGCCGGCATAGGCATGTTCGCGAAGATCGTCGGCCTCGGCTTCGCCGTGGTCGCGCTGGCGCTGGTCCTCACCAACGTGGCGTTCTTCCAGTGGATGAAGGCGCCGACGCTGGAAGGGCGGCGCCTGCTGGACCGGATCGAGGGACTGCGGCTGTGCCTGGGCGTGGCCGAGCGCGACGAGCTCGCGGCGCAGAAGGCGCCGCCGATGACCGCGCAGGAGTACCAGCGCTTCCTGCCGTTTGCGCTGGCGCTGGACGTGGAGAAGAACTGGACGGACCGCTTTGCCGCCGCTGTCGGTCCC
>JAEZQS010000017.1 GCA_023412995.1 Pseudomonadota bacterium | reverse complement strand
CGCCGGTAGGCGGGCGCCAGCCCCCATATCGCCAACCGGCCGGTCAGGCCGCCCGGCGATCCTCGACCTGCGCAGCCGGTGCGGCGTCCAGCTGCCGCGTGCCGTCGGCGGCATCGATCGCGATGCGCCGCGGCTTCATCTCCTCGGGGATCTCCCGCACGAGGTCGATCTTCAGCAGCCCGTTCGCCAGGCTGGCGCCCTTGACCCGCACATGGTCGGCCAGTTCGAAGCGGCGCTGGAACGCGCGCGCCGCGATGCCGCGGTGCAGGTAGTTGGCACCTTCCTCGCCGCCCTTGCTGCCGGCAACGACCAGCAGGTTGGGCTCGTGCGTCAGGCTGAGCTCATCGCGCGTGAAGCCGGCGACGGCCATGGTCACGCTATAGGCGTCATCGCCGTGCTTGACGATGTCGTAGGGCGGCCAGTTGTCGGCCGCGGACACCCGCGTGGCGTTCTCGAGCAGGTCGAACACGCGGTCGAAACCGACGCCCGAGCGGAACAGCGGGGAAAAATCGAGGGTAGTCCTCATGGTCCATATCCTCCATTGAGCAACATGGTTGGCAACGGGCGCGAGGCCGGCGCCCGGCGGCTGCCGGCCCCACCATGGGCACCGGCAAGGAGGGATGTAGGTTCGGACGGAGTGGTTTCAAGGACCCGCCGGAGCACCTCGCCGGCGGGTCGCCCGGGGCGGCATGCACAAGGCCCCTGGAACGCCAACGCGGAAGGTGCCGGATACGGAGCACACGCACGGAAGGAAAGCGCTTTGCGCCTGGGTGCTCCCGTTAAGCGCGGGTGCCGGTGTCTGCCGTCGTCGCGGAGTGGAAGCGAAGGCGTCGCGGATGGCCCGCGGCTCAGCACTCCACCACGTTCACCGCCAGGCCGCCGCGCGAGGTTTCCTTGTACTTGTCCTTCATGTCGCGGCCGGTCTCGCGCATGGTGCGGATCACCTTGTCGAGCGAAACATGGTGCTTGCCGTCGCTCTTCATGGCCATGCGCTGCGCATTGATCGCCTTGACCGACCCCATGGCGTTGCGCTCGATGCAGGGGATCTGCACCAGGCCGCCGATCGGGTCGCAGGTGAGGCCGAGGTTGTGTTCCATGCCGATCTCGGCGGCATTCTCGACCTGGTAGATGCTGCCGCCGAGGGCGGCGACGAGGCCGCCAGCGGCCATCGAACAGGCGACGCCCACTTCACCCTGGCAGCCAACCTCCGCGCCGGAGATGGAGGCGTTTTCCTTGTACAGGATGCCGATGGCACCGGCCGTAAGCAGGAAGTCGATGATGCCCTCGTCGCTGGCGGTCGGGCTGAAACGCGCGTAGTAGTGCATCACCGCGGGCAGGATGCCGGCGGCGCCATTGGTGGGCGCGGTCACGACGCGCCCGCCGGCAGCGTTCTCCTCGTTGACCGCGAGCGCATACAGGTTGACCCAGTCGAGTATGGTGAGCGGGTCGCGCAAGGCCGCTTCCGGGCGGTCGCGCAGTTCGGCCAGCATGGCCGGTGCGCGGCGCTGCACGTGCAGGCCGCCGGGCAGGGTGCCCGATTCGCGCATGCCGCGCGCGACGCAGGCCTGCATGGCCTGCCAGATTTCCAGCAGGCCGCTGCGGATCTCCGCCTCGCTGCGCCAGGCCTTTTCGTTCTCGAGCATCACCTGCGCGATGGTCCGGCCGGCGGCGGCGCACATCGCCAGCAGCTCGTCGCCGCTGTGGAAGGGATAGGGCAGGGGCGTCGTGTCGGCCACGATGCGGTCGGTCGCCGCCTCGTCCTGGTTCACCACGAAGCCGCCGCCGACCGAATAGTAGTCGCGCGTCGCCAGCACGTTGCCGGCCGCGTCGTGCGCCGAGAAGCGCATGCCGTTGGTGTGGAACGGCAGCTTCTGGCGCTTGTTGAAGACGAGGTCCACCTTCTCGTCGAAGGGGACCGCATGTCGGCCGAGCAGCTGGATGCGGCCCTCGCCACGGATCCGCGCCAGGCGCGCGGGGATCGTGTCGGGGTCGATGCGGTCGGGCCATTCGCCTTCGAGCCCGCAGAGCACCGCCTTGTCGGTGCCGTGACCGCGCCCGGTGAGCGCGAGCGAGCCGAACAGTTCGCAGCGCACGCGGGCGACGCGATCGAGCAGGCCGCCCTCGTCCAGCCAGCGCTGGCAGAAACGCGCGGCGGCGCGCATCGGCCCGACGGTGTGCGAGGAAGACGGCCCGATGCCGATCTTGAAGAGGTCGAAGACGCTGACGGCCATGGCGGTAACGCGCGCGGAAAGACGCTAGTGTATCGGCTCGCACGCCCGTTCCGGACCGGCGGGGTGCGTCCTCCGGTACGCTGTGCCGATCCCGCGGTGACGGACCCACCCTCGCATGCGCCTGATCCTGTTCCAGCGCGATGACTGCCCGTTGTGCGATCACGCCCTGGCGGTGCTGGCCGCTGCCCGCGTGCCCGAGTTCGAAAGCGCCTGGATCGATGGCGACGCGGCGCTGGAGGCACGCTATGGGACGCGCGTGCCGGTGTTGCGCGAGGAGGATTCAGGGCGCGAGCTGGGTTGGCCGTTCGATCCGGAAAGCGTGCGCCGCTGGCTCGGCTGAGCGGCGCGGGCAACGCGGCAGCGCGCGTCGCCGCTCGTCCTGCATCAGCCCGCCGTGGCGGAATGCAGGGCCACGCGATTGCCTTCGCTGTCGAGGACGATGGCGCGGAAACCGTGCGGTCCGATCGGGTGCACGTCTTCGACCACGCGGCCGCCTGCGCCACTGACGGCATCGACGGCGGCGCGCAGGCGCCCTTCCGCGTTGAGATAGACCAGCGGTCCGTCGGCGCAGCCGGCGTAGCCTTCCCGTGGCACCAGGCAGCCCCCGTTGCCCTGGTCGTGTTCGAGCAGTGCGAAGCGGGTGCCATTGAATTCCATCGTATCCACCGTGATGCCCAGCACCGCACGATAGAAAGCGCAGGCGCGTGGCAGGTCACCGACCGGGATGTCGCACCAGACGATGCGGTTGTGGGCGGCGTTGAAGTCGGTCATCGGCGCTTTCTCCTCAGGAGCAATGGACCACGTCGCGCTTGCAGAGGACGCCCGATGGCGCGCGCCGGCGCGGTACGGCGGCAGGCGGTGCTGCGGGTGGCCGAGGTGGCATGCGCCTGCTCATTCGAACCCCGCGGCGAAGATCGTGTCCCGGAACAGGCGCGCGACGAACAGGTCCTTCTCGCCCGACGCGCCGCGGCGGGCGATGCCGCCGAACACCAGGCGGCCGCCCTGCAGTGCCACGCCGGTGAAGAACTGCGCGCCAACCTCGTCCAGTCCCAGCTCCCAGGTCTGCACCCCGTCGGTGCCGAAACCGGCGTCGCGCGTGCCGTCGCCCTGCAGGCGGACGGCCGTCGCCACCATCGTGGATACCCCGCCGCGTGCCTGGCTGCCGCCCGCCAGGACCAGGCGGCCGGCGGCATCCTCGACCAGGGCGGTGAGGTTGTCCGCCCCCACAGGGTCGCCGCCATCGGTCTCGACCAGATCCAGCGCGATGGTGGTCCTGCCGCCGTTCCCGAACGTCGCGTCGAGGGCGCCCCCGGCGTCGAACCGGGCCACGCCCATGTCGATCCCGCTGCCGTTGGGAAGGGCACTGCCGCGATCGACGATGCCGCCAAGCACCAGCTTGCCATCGCGCTGGATCACCACCGATGTGGCGGCGTCGAGGGTTTGACCGCCCGTGCCCTCGAACCCTGCCGCGGCGTACCCGGCTGCGCCGAACGCCGGATCGAGCTGGCCATCCGCCAGCACCCGTATGGCCGCGAAATCGGTATTGCCGGATATGGACTTGGCCGATCCGGCAACGACCAGGCGGCCGCTGGCGTCCAGGGCTACCGACAGGGCGCCGGAGGCGCGCCAGCCGGCGGATCTGAAATCGGCGAGGACTTCGCCGGCGGTTCCGAATCCTTCGTCAGGCACGCCGTCCGCGCCCAGCTGGAGCAGAGCCATCTCGCTGATGTCGGCGCTGCGGTAGGCCGTGCCCGCGACCACGATGCGCCCGTCCGGACGCACCACCACGCCGAGCGCCTGCGACGCGGGCATCGCGTCGAAAGGGTGCACGACGATCCCGCTGCCGTTGCCGAAGGTGGGGTCCAGGATTCCCTGCGCGGTGAGCCTCGCCACGCCGAACCCGGGAGTGGACTGGGCGCCCGACGCCTCACCGGCAACGACGATGCGGCCGTCGGCCATGACGGCTACTCCGTGGCAACGCGCAGCGGCCGTGCCCAGCGGGATGTCCGCACGGCCCTGGCTGCCGAACCCGGTGTCGAGCACCCCATCGACACCGAACCTCGCCACCAGGAAGGTCGGCGTGAACGGCGCATCGGGACGGGCGCCGCACACCACGAGCTCGCCGTCCGGCTGGAGGGCGAAGCCGAGGGGCGGAGCGGAAACGGCGTCCATCACGCCGACCAGCCCGACGCCGCCGACGCCGAAGCCGGGATCGAGTATGGCGTCGGTTGCAGCGACGCGGCCGGACAGCGCCGACAGCAGGAGCAGGGTCGCGAGTGGTGCGCGCGCGCTGCGCATGGACGTTCCTCCCCGGCCAGTCCTGCGGCCATTCCCCCTTGACGCGCCCGTATGTCGTTGCAGCGATGCCGGCGGGCATTCCGGATATGCCATGGATCGGACCGCCATGCAATCGCGATCCCCAGGCGCTACGGCGTCCACAGGTCGGCGCGCGCGGCCTCGATCGATGCCGTGCGCCAACCCGAGCGCGAGCCCCAGAGATAGAACACGATGCCCATGACCGCGACCACCACCAGGTCCCAGCCCCAGGTGAGGTAGTCGCGACCGCCGAAGCGCGCGCTGCCGGCCCACGAGATCAAAGCGATGGTCGGCAGGTAGGCGATCAGCCACAGCGCGCCGCGCAGCTGGCGCCCGAAATCGTCCCAGCCGTTGCGTGCCTGGTAATAGAAGTAGACCGGCAGCGCGACCACCATCAGCAGGATGATTTCCCCGGTCAGCGGCCACTTGGCCCAGTAGAGAAGCTCCGTCGCCATCACGAAGCCGATGCCGGCAAGGAGCGGCAGCGCGGGCAGGCGGAAGGGCCGGTGCAGTTCCGGCGCGGTGCGGCGCAGCGTCACCACGCTGACCGGTCCCGTCAGGTAGGAAATGATGGTGGCGACCGAGATCACCGCGGCGAGCGTGCCCCAGCCGCGGAAGCAGAACAGGAACACGAAGGACACGGCGAGGTTGAACCACATGGCGGGGCGCGGCACGCCGTACAGCGGATGCAGCCGCCCCAGCACCTTCGGCAACGTGCCGTTGCGCTCCATGCCGTAGATCATGCGCGCGGTGGTCGCGGTGTAGGTGATGCCGGTGCCGCTCGGGCTGACGAAGGCATCGATGTAGAGCAGCATCGCCAGCCAGTGCAGGTTGACGATGATCGCGAGTTCCGCGAACGGCGAACGGAAGTCGATGCCGTGCCAGCCGACGGCGGCCAGCATGTCCGGCGGCACCGAGCCGATGTAGGCGACCTGCAGGATCACGTACACGATGGTTGCCAGCACGATCGAACCGAGCACCGCGAACGGGATCGCCTTGCCCGGGTTGCGTGCTTCGCCGGCGAGGTTCACGGGGCTCTGGAAACCGTTGAAGCTGAAGACGATGCCGGCGGTGGCGACGGCGGTGAGCACGGCGGCGTAATCCATCGCATGCGCATCGCCGTGGATGCCGACCTGGAAGTTGCCGGTATGGAAGCCGCTCGCGATCAGTGCGATGCCGGTCGCCGCCGGCACCACCAGCTTGAACAGCGTGATCAGCGTGTTGGAGTGCGCGAAGACCTTCACGCTCCAGTAGTTGATGAGGAAATAGACGACCACCAGGACGGCGGCGATCGCGAGACCCGGCGGCGTCAGCTCGCCGGCGCCATCGGGCAGGTGCATGTAGAGGTCCTGCGCCCATTCCCATGGCCAGGACGCCATGTACTGCACCGACGCTTCCGCCTCGACCGGAATCACCGAGACGATGGCGATCCAGTTGGCCCACGCGGCGATGAAGCCGACCAGCGATCCGTGCGAGTAGTGGCCGTAGCGCACCATGCCGCCGGATTCGGGGAACATCGCGCCCAGCTCGGCATAGGTCAGCGCGATCGTCATGATGATCGCGGCACCAATCACCCACGCCCACACGGCGCCGGGCCCGGCGAGACCCGCCGCGCGCCATGCGCCGAACAGCCAGCCGGAGCCGATGATGGAACCCAGGCCCGTGAGCATCAGCGCCCACGGGCCGACGTCACGCCGGATGGATGGCTGTTCGGACATAGGCGGCTTTCCCCTGGACCCGTCGGCGCGGTGCTGGATGGACGGCGCGCCGGGCGCGCCGCGCCCGATATTCGCAGGTTTGCGCGCTGGCGTCGAAGGGGATGGGATACCCCCGCGAAGGGAGGCGTGCGGCTACTGGCCGTCGAAGCCGTCGGAATGCAGGGTGTCGATCACCACGCGGGCGGCAATGAAGCTCGTGACGCCGGGTGCGGTGGTTGCCACGCCGCCGATGACGAGGTGACCGTCCTGCAGGCGGGCGCGCACGGCAGCGTCGAAGGATTCGCCCGCGAGGTTGAGGTCGTAGGTGCGCTTGCCGGCGAAGCCGAAGGTCGGGTCGAGCATTCCTCCGGCATCCAGGCGCGCGAGCGCGATGTCGGACGCGCTCGCCGAGGGCTGCGCCAGGCCGGTCAGTACCACCTTGCCGTCGGGCTGGACGACGAGCCCGTACGCGATGTCCTGCGGACCGCCGAGGTCGAATGCCACGCTGGCCCGGCCGGCATTGCCCCAGGCGAGATCGGGCGAGCCGTCGGGCTGCAGCTTGACGATGCCGAAATCGGTGTCGCCGCTGGCGATCATTCCGCCGGCGTAGATCGCGCCGTCCGGCGCCACCGCCAGTTCGAGCATCTGGTCGTCGAGATTGCCGCCGAGGTCGAACGCCACGGTAACCCGGCCGTCGCCGCCGAAGTTCGGGTCGAGCACGCCGGCTGGGGTGAGTCGCGCGATGGCGAAATCGTAGCTGTTCGGCCCCGACTCGGCGATCCCGCCCACCACGATGTTGCCGGCGCCATCCAGTGCCACGCTGCCGGCGACGTCTTCGCGGTTGGCCGGATCGAGGTCGAAATGGAACGTCACGCGGCCATCGCCGTCGAACGTGGTGTCGCGGCTGCCGTCCGCATTGAGCTTGAGTACCGCGAAATCCGAGCCTTGCCCGGCCACCGCGGCGGTCCCCACCACGATGAGCTTGCCGCCGGGCAGTTCCACCAGATCCAGCGCGCGATCGCCGTTGCCATCTCCGAGGTCGAAGGCGATATAGGCCTTGCCATCGCCATTGAACGTCGGATCGAGGGAGCCGTCCGGAAGCAGCCGCACCACCTGCATGTCGCCGTCGTCACCGGGCACCGTGCTGTCGGGTCCCCCGCCGGCGCTGACGATGCGCCCGTCGGCCTGGACGATCGCGTTGACATGGAAATCAGGGATCGAGCCGGGACCCACTGCCACCGTGGTCATGCCGTCGAAGCTGAAGGAGGTGTCCGGCTGCCCGTCACGGGACAGCACGGCCACTGCCAGGTCGGTGCCAGTGGCGCCGCCCTCGGCGGTGCCGGACAGCACCACGCGGCCATCGGCGCCGATGGCCAGGCCGAACGCGGTGGCCGTGGTTCCAAAGTCGATCACCGATACTCCACCCGACCCGAAGGTGGCATCGAGATCGCCATCGCGGGCGATGGCCGGCGTGGCGAGCAGGAAGCCCGTCAGGAAGGCGGCCGGGACGAACGGGACTGGGCGCATGGCGGAGTCTCCTCAAGGGTACAGGCGGAAGCAACGGAGGCTGGCACCGCAGGGGGCCAGCCGCCGTCGCCGGATGCGGCGCCCCCGGGCCGCTGCGCGCCGTACTAGTCGAAGCCGTCGGCGAAGATCGCGTCCATCGCAAGGCGCACCAGGTAGGTGTCGATGTGCGTGGTGTCGCCGCCCGGCGGCACGTAGGCGATGCCGCCGGCAATGGCGTGCGGTCCCTGCAGGGCGATGCCGCTGAAGAGCTGGCCATCGGGCACGGTGAGACCGAAGTCGTAGATGGCCTTGCCGAAGAGGCCGAAATCCGGATCCAGCGCGCCCGATGGCAGCAGGCGCACCGCCGTCGCGTACTGCACCGGATCGCCGAGGGCGGTGCCGCCGAGCAGCAGGCGGCCGCCGGACTGCTCGACGCCGCCGACCAGGTAGTCCAGTCCGTTCGCCGTCATGTCGAATGGGACCAGCACGATGCCGCCGCTGCCGAAGCCGGCGTCGGGCGTGCCGTCGGGCAGGAAGCGCACTACCGCGGCGTCGAAGTTGTCCTCCGCCGACGCGGAACTGTCGGCATACCCCATCAGCACGATGCGGCCGTCCTGCTGAAGGATCATGCCGGCGCTGGCGATTTCGCTGATGCCGTTGCCCGGGTCGTAGGCGAGCGTGGTGCGGCCATTGGCGTGGAAGTCCGGGTCGGGCGCGCCATTGGCGCGGAGCCGTGCCACGCCGAACGCCTGCTGCCGGTCGGCGCCGCCATCGGTGTAGGCAACCAGCACCCCGAGCACGATGCGACCGGCCGCATCGATTGCCACCGCACTCGCGGCGTCGTCCTCGGCGCTGCCACCGGGCATCGCGAAACCGAACGCCACCTTGCCGTTGACGTTGAATGCCGAATCGCGCGAGCCGTCGGGCAGCAGCCGGGTTGCTGCCACCTGCAGGCGGCCGTCGACGGTGGCGCTTCCTGCGACGACGATGCGGCCGTCCGGCTGCAGCGCCACCGAGGTCGCGGTATCGGCCCCCGTGCCGCCGTCGAGGTCGAAGGCCACGGTGGTCTTGCCGGTGCCCGCGCCGAAGGAGGTGTCGAGCAGGCCGTCGGTGGTGAGGCGCGCGATGGCGAAATCCGCCGGCACGGACGGCTGCGAGGTGGTGCCGACGATGACGATGCGCCCGTCGTCCTGCAGGGCGATGCCGGCGGCGAAGTCGGTGCCGTCGCCGTCGTCGAAGTCGACCGTGGCGATGCCGTCGAAGCTGAAGTCCTCGTCGAGGGTGCCGTCGGGCAGGAAGCGCGCCACGAAGAAGTCGCTGCCCGACGTGCCGTTCTCGACCCGTGTGCCGCACATCAGGATTTTGCCGTCGGGCTGGATCAGCGGCCGGCAACCGACCGATCCGCCGCTGCTGTCGGTCAGGCCGACGCGGGCGACGCCGTTGTCGCCGAAGCTCGTGTCCACTGCGCCGTCGGCGGCATGGACCGCCGGAACGCTGATTGCCATGGCGGCGGCGAGCGCCGCGCTGCGATACCGGTTCATCGTGCATCCTCCCAGCTCATGGTGAATTCCTCCCCGATGTGCCCACGGCCCGTTGCCTGCTGCCCCTGCCGCGGCAGCGACGCGCGTCCGGGCGTGTGGCGGTTACGCGGGCGACACGCCCGATCAACGGAATCGGGCGCACGATCGGGCCACGAAGCGCGCCTTGGCCGTTGCCCGGCCTGCGTCCGGCGACTGCCGGGGCATCCGCGGCACAATCCACGCCGCGAGCACGGGAAAGTGGACGCACTCTGCCGGCCGACGGACCGGAAAGCGCGGGACCGTGTGGCATTCGCCTTGTGACGCCGTTCACATGGTAGGGGTGGAGCGGCGGCCGGTACGTTCGCAGCGTGTGCGAAATCCACCCGTCGGTGCGTACGAGATGGGCGAGTCGGATCAGGCCCGCGGCGGATCGGCGCGCAACCGGCGCAGGATCTCCGTGCGCGCATCGCGAAGGATCGAATCACGGTCGAGGCTGGCGACGATCTCGCTGACCACGCGCTTGGGACCCTTGTCGCCCCAGGACTTGCCGGCAACCAGGTAGCGTTCGGCCGCGCGTCCGACCAGCTCGGTGGCGTACCAGGCGAGCGCTCCCTGCGCGCCGGCCGTGACGAGGGTCGAGACGCCGGCGCTGAGCCCTTTCAGCGCGGACGCCGCCAGGTGGATGCCCCAGATCGCGCCCATCAGTGCCGCCAGCTGGGCGGAAATCACGGCGATGAGCGAGCCGGCCTCGACGCGGGTCAGCGGCAGGCCGTAGACGCGCCCGAGATGCATCACGAGGGCGCCGTCGAGGGCGCCGGCGGCGAGGAGGTCCGCCACGGGGACCGGGTTCAGCGCCACGGCGATGCTCTTGGCGATGCAGTACTGGCGGATCACGGTGGAGGCGAGTTCGCGCCGCGCGTCGGCGATGCGGGCCGCGACCTGGTCCGACACCCGCCCGGCGAACAGGCTCGCATTGAGCGCGGCGAGCGTGCCGCCCTCGCGTTCGACTATGGCCGCCAGGCGGTCGCGCAAGGCATCGAGATCGGGCATGCGCTCGACCAGTTCCACCTGCTCCTGCCCCTGCGCATCGACGTGCACGCGCTTGAGCGGCGCCGGCTGGGCGGCGATGGCGACCACGTCGGCCTCGCGCACGAGCCCGCGTGCATGCTCGCGCAGGCGCGCGAGCAACCGCTCGCGTTCGTCCCCGGTGTAGCGGTCCGCCTTGTTGAGGGCGAGCAGCAGCGGGCGTTCGGTGCGCGCGAGGGTTGCCAGCGCATCGCGCTCGCGCTGCGTCATGTCGCCGTCGACCACGAACACCACCAGGTCGCTGACGCCCGCCACGTCGAAGGCCAGCCGTTCGCGGTCCTCGCCATCGAGTTCGTCGATTCCGGGCGTGTCGATCAGGTGCACGCCGCTTCCCGCCACCTCGCGCCAGCGGCGCTGGCCGGATTCGCGCGTGGTGCCGTGCAGGACGCCGACGGCGAACGCGTCCTCGCCGAGCAGTGCATTGGCGAGCGCGGACTTGCCGACGCTGACGCGGCCGAACACCGCGACGTGCAGGTCGCCGCGTTCGAGTTTCGCCAGCATCGCCTCGAGGCGGGCGAAGTCGGAGGCGAGGCCGCTGCGGACCGTGGCCGGGATCTGCGGATCGTCCAGCAGCGCGCGCAGGCTCGCGCTCGCCTGCGCCTGGTGCGCCTCGCCGGCAGGCGCGGCAACCACGGGCGCGGTGGACTGGCGCGCGAAGCGATCGCGCAGCCGCTGCCACAGCCGCCGTGGCGCGCTCATGCCGCGGCAGCGACGGCTGCCAGGCAGGTTTCCGGCGTGCCGCGCGGGCGGGCGCTCACTTCGCCTTCAGGACGAGGTGCGCATGCACCGGGACGTCGCTGCCGATGTCGGCCCAGTCGTCGCTGGTGCCGAGTCCGAAGTCCTTGCGCGCGAGCGTGGTGTCGACATCGAGGGTGGCGCCGTCGGCACCCTGGGGCGTGAAGCGCACCGTGAGCACCACCGGCCGGGTGATGTCGCGCAAGGTCAGGTTGCCCTGCGCCTTGACCGTGGCGCCTGCGCCGGAAAACGTGGTGGTGGTGAAGCGCGCCTGCGGGAATTTCGACGTTGCGAAGAAGTCGCCGCCCTGCAGGGTCTCGTCGCGCTCGCTGCTGCCGGTGTCGGCACTGGCAAGGTCCACCGTCACCACGAACCGGGCGCTGGCGAGGTTTGCCGGGTCGTAGGAAATGGCGGCGTCGAACTTTCCGAAGCGGCCCTCGAACGCCTCGTCCTGGTAGGTGCCGCGGAAGCCGAGGGTGCTGCCGGCAGGATCGACCTGCCACTCGCGTGCGAGGGCCGGGAGGGGGAGTGCAAGCAGCAGGGCCAGCAGCAGGCGCGACATGGGAACCTCCTTCGGATGATCAGCCGCGCGGCGGGCGCGGGCGGCCTGGCAGCATGCGCCGCAGCACCTCGTCGCGGCTGACGAAATGGTGAACGAGGGCGGCGGCCGCATGGCCCGCCGCGACCAGCACGAGCAGCCAGAACAGCCATTCGTGCGCATCTTCGGCCAGTTCCTTCAGCGCCTTGTCCGGCCCACCGGTGAGGCTCGGCATGTCGATCACGCCCCACCAGAGGAGCGGGCGCAGGCTGCTGGCGGAATCGAACAGCCATCCCGACAGCGGCACCGCGAACAGGAGGCCATACAGCAGCAGGTGCCCGGTGCGCGCCGCGAGGGTCTGCCAGCGCGGCATGCCGGGCGGATCCAGCGGACGCCGATCGACCATGCGCCAGGCCAGGCGCAGGATCGCGAGCAGCAGGAGGGTGAGGCCGATCGACTTGTGCAGGCTGTACACCGGGATGATGCTGGGCCGCCGCGGCAGTTCCACCATGACGAGGCCGATCGTGGCCTGCACCAGCAGCAGCAGCACGATGGTCCAGTGGAACGCCTTGGCCAGGCTCCCCCAGTGGTTTGCATCGCCCTTCAGTGCCATGCCGCGCCTCCGGCGGGTTGCGTGGCCGCGTCGTCGTCACGGATGCCTTCGATTTCCAGGCGCAGGCGCACCTCGGGGCCGACCACCTCGCTGAAGCGCGTCATGCCGAAGTCGGCGCGCCGGAGCGTCGCCGTGGCGGAAAAACCGGCCTTGCGCCCGAACGCATAGGGATCGTTGCCGATGCGGTTGAGGGTGAAGGCGACATCCACGGGACGCGCCACGCCGCGCAGGGTCAAGGTGCCGTGGATCACGCCGCCGCGATCGCCGATGGGCTCCACCGACTGGCTGGCGAAGCGCGCCTCGGGCCAGTCCGCCGTCGCGAGGAAGGGCGTGCCCCGCACCGCCTCGTTCCAGCGCGCATCGCCGAGGTCGGCCGAGGCCATGTCGAGCGTCACCTGCACCTCGGCCGTGCGCCAGTCGTCGGGATCGAAGCGGAACCAGCCCCCCGCGATGCGCACCCGCCCGAGCGGATGCGAGAAGCCCTGGTGGTCGGCACTGAACCAGACCTGCGAATGGACCGGATCGAAGCGCCAGGCATGCATCGCCGCCACGGCGACCGAAGGCAAGGCGCTCGCCAGCAGCCCGCACGCGACGCCCGCGAGCTGCCGCAGTCGCCAGGTTGCCATGGGGCGGAAGGCAGGGGTCGGCATGGCCGCCAGCTTGGCAAAAAGCCGCCGCAGGCGCCACTCGCCGCAGGCGCCAGCGCTGGACTGCCGGCCAGGCGACGTGCTGCCGGCGGGACCACGGTCAGGCAGGGGGCTCCCGACGCCCAACGCGCAGCGCCTCGCGGCGGACATCGAGGGCGAGGCGCGCCACGCGCTCGATGCGTTCGCGTGGTGGCGCGGTGAGCAGGGTGCGCACGCGCGCTTCGACGTCGTCGACATCGAGCGCCTCGCGCTGGGCGAGCGTTGCAGCGAGCGCGTGGCCGACGCTGTCGAACACCAGTCCGTAGGCGATGGCGTGCAGCAGCCCGCCGCCGAGCGTGCCGACGCCCGGGAACGCCTTCAGCGCGTTGCCGGCGATCGCCAGCACCAGCGCGGTGGTATTGCGCACGGTGAGGCCGATGCGCGCGAGCAGCGCCTCGACATCGAGTTCGCGCACGGCAACGCCGTGGATGCGCGCGAGTTCGCGCACCATCGCGGTGGCGAGCGCTCCCTGGATCAGGATGTCGCTGCCGGGTGCGACGGCGGCGAGCGCGCCGACCACCGCGCGCCGCGTGTAGCGGGTGACGCAGGCCGCCGCTTCCCGCTCCGCCGTGGCGCGTGCCAGGGCATCGCCGCGCCGCCCGACCTCGGCCAGTACCGCGGCTTCGCGAGCCGGCTCGAGCGCGGACGCTCCGCCAGCCGCAATGGCCCCGAGCGCTGCAACCAGCGCATCGATGTCGGGCTCACGCTCGCGCGTGACCTGCTCGTGCCGGCCGTCGGCAAGGACCCGCTCGAACTGGTCGGTGCCGCCGGCGCTGATGGCGAGGATGGCGCGCACGCGGCTGCCATGGCGTTCCCGCCAGCGTGCGAGCAGGGCGGTGCGTTCGTCCTCGCCGTAGCGGTCGGCCTTGTTGAGCACCAGCAGCAGCGGCTTGCCGAAGCGCAGCAGCCAGGTGACCTCGTCGTCCTGCGCGCGGGTCAGGTCGGCGGCGGCGAGGTAGATGACCGCATGCGCGCGCAACGCTTCGTCACGCGCCAGTTGCTCGTGCAGGGCGCCCCCCACTTCGCCGCTCCCGGGCACGTCCGCCAGCACCAGTTCGCGTCCGTCCGGCAGCCGGCCGCGATGCTGCGCGACCTCGTGCGTGGTGCCGCCGGTCACCGCCACCGGCGCCAGCGCATCGGGCGCGAGCGCGCGGATGAGGCTCGACTTGCCGGTCGAGATCTCGCCGAACAGCGCGACATGCAGGTCGCCGGCGCTGCGGCGGCGATCGAGTTCGAACAATTCCGCTTCCAGCGCGGCGGTGTCGGCCTGCCGCGTCCGCAGCACGTCGAGGCGCGCCTCGATCGCTTCGCGCGTGACCGCGGGGACGCTGCCGGAGCCCGGCGTGATGCGCGCCGGCCGCGCCAGCCGCCACAACAGCCACGCGGCGCCGCACGCCACCAGCGCGGCGCCCGCCAGCAACGGCAGGCGCAGGTACCAGGGCAGCGCCTCGATGCGCGCGTGGAACTCCAGCAGGCTGTTGGCGGTGGAGACGAGCAGTCCGAGCAGCAACGCCGCCCCCAGCGCCACGCAGGCAACAAGGATCAGGCGCAGCGGCAGGCGTGGAGGAGTCATGGTCCGATTGTATTGACTGCAGCCGGCCTGCGGCATCGGTGAGCGCCGCCCCGGTTTTCCTCGGGTGCTTGCCGGGGCCTCGCGGACGACGCACCATGCAGGCGGGGAGGGGACGCATGCGCGCGACATGGCTGGTGCCGTTGCTGGTGGTGGCTGCTTCAGCTGCGGCTGCGCTTCCGCCGGCGCAGCCCCAGTTCGTCGCGCTGGGGGTTGCCGACGGTTTGCCCTCGAGCGTCACCTACAAGGCCGTGCAGGATCACGCCGGCTTCATCTGGTTCGGCACCCAGGATGGCCTGGCACGCTATGACGGCGTGGGGTTCGAGGTGTTCCGCCACGACCCGTCCGATCCGGCCTCGCTGACGTCCAACGACGTGTCCGCCATGCTGGTGGACCGCGAGGGGCGCCTGTGGTGTGGCGGGGAGGCGTCCGGCCTCAACCGGCTGGAACCGGACGGGCGCCGCTTCACCCACTGGGTGCACCAGCCGCACGACCTGCGCACGCTCGGCAGCAACGACCTGTTCTCGCTGGCGCAGGATTCCACCGGCGCCATCTGGGTCGGCACCTACCTCGGTGGCCTCAACCGCCTCGAGGCGGATGGCAGCTTTTTGCACGTGGACCACGATGCCGAGGATCCGTCCAGCCTGCGTTCGAGCACTGTCTATGCGCTGCAGGCAGCGGCCAACGGCCGCTTGTGGGTGGGCACCGACGAGGGGCTCGACGTGCGCGAGGGCGACGGGCGCATCGTCCACGTGGAGCTGCCGCCGCTGGCGCAGGCGGCGGGCTCGTCGATCGTGATGGCGCTGCTGCCGGTCGAGGACGGCGCCATGCTGGTGGGGACGCGCAAGGGCCTCTTCCGCGTGGGCGCGGACCTCCGCTTCCAGCGCGAACTCGCGGCCACGACCCCGCCGCTCGCCGTCACCGCGCTGGCCCACGCAGGGCAATCGGATTTCTGGATCGGAAGCCTCGGCGGGCTGGCACGGCTGGACGCCGGCGGCTTGCAGCGCTACACCGTCGACGAGGCGACGCCCGGTGCCTACCCCGGCACGCAGACGATGGACATCCTGCACGATGCGGAGGGCGGCGTCTGGTTCGCCTTGTTCGACGGCGGCATCGCGCGCCTGCCCCCGCACTGGCGCAACTTCGCCGCCTTCCGCCATGTTCCCGGCAACGACACCAGCCTGAGCGGGGCCCGCGTACGCGCGATCGGGGTCGAAGGCGATGCGGCGGTGTGGGCGGCGAGCGGCAGCAACGGCCTCGATCGCATCGACCGCGCCAGCGGCACCATCACGCGCTGGGGCGAGCGCCTCGGCCTGGCAGGGCCGCGCCTCACCGCCGTGCTGCCCGATGGCGCGGGAAGGATATGGCTCGGCGTGCACAACGGCCTGCGCGTCTTCTCGCTGGCGAACGCACGCGGCGTGGCGCTGCCGGTGGACCTGACGCGCGAGGACGCCTTGCCGCCCGGGTTCGTCGACGAACTGGCGCTCGCCCAGCATGGGACGGTATGGGCCAGCGCGCACGGCGGCGGCATCGCGCGCATCGGCACCGATCCGCCGCGCGTGCTGCGCCGCTACACGCCGGCCGCGAAGACGCTGGGCGACAACGACGTCGCCGCCCTCGTGCTGGCGCCCGACGGCGCGCCGTGGCTGGCGACCGCCAGCGGCGTCGAACGATACGACGCCGCCGGCGACCGTTTCGAACGCGTCGCCGGCCTGCCACAAGAGCCCGTGCACGCGCTGGCCTTCGCACCCGACGGCACGCTCTGGCTGCACAGGCTGGGCGCGCTCGAGCAGTGGCGCACCGGCCGCGGCGGCGTGGACCTCCTCCAGCGCATCGACGGTAGCGCCGGCTGGCCGACGATGCGCGCCGCGGCGATGGCGGTCTCCGCCGACGGCAGCGTGTGGGTCACTTCACTGCGCGGCCTGTGGCGCCTGGATGGCGCGACCCGGGCCATCCGTCGCTTCGACGCGCGCGACGGGCTGCCAGGGCAGGAATTCCAGCCCGGCGCGCTGGCGGCCGCGCCCGACGGCACCCTGTTTGCCGGCACCCTCGCCGGTGCCGTCGGGTTCGATCCGCGCACGCTGCGGCTGGACACGCCGGCGCCGCCGCTGCGCATCACCGCGTTCAACGTGCGCCGCAACGGCAGGGTGGTGGCCCTGGATCCGGCCGGCCCGGCGACGCTGCGCCACGACGACATCGACCTGCAGGTGGTCGCGCGCGCGCTTTCCTATGCCAATCCGGTGTCCAACCGCTACCAGGTGCGCCTGGAGGGATTCGATCCGGAGTGGAACGAGGCGCCGCATGGCGAGCGCACCTGGTCGCAGCTCCCCGCCGGTGACTACCGGCTGCGCCTGCGCGCGGCCAATGCCGATGGCGCATGGACGGAGCTGGCGCCGCTGCGCGTGCAGG
>JAEZQS010000109.1 GCA_023412995.1 Pseudomonadota bacterium | reverse complement strand
CGCGTCGGCTGCGTCAGTTGTGTATAAGCGACCCGAACCCCGCCGGCCCGCGCACGCGGGCGCGCGGCGGCGGATCGCCGGGCAATTCGCTGCGCGAAGGTCCCGCTGCGCCGCGTGGGCCAGGCGGTCCGCGGGGCAACCGCCGCGGGCCTCGCCAGCGCTGAATTCCCGTGCGCGCGGCGCGTGCGACGTCCGGGTGGGTCTCGCCGGCCGGGCACGGCGCGCCACGGCAGGCATGCTGGTCACGACGCAGGAGGGGTTGCTGACCGGCTCGCGCCGCGCGATCGCCCACGGACCGGGGCGAAGATTGCGACATGACCGTCATCGGCCTGCGCGCCACCGACAGCCGGTTCGCCAGCGGCTTCGGGCACGCGCCGGCCTGACGCCCTCCGCGCAAAAAAAAGCGACGGGGTCGCCCCCGCCGCTTTTTCCCTGTCCAGGACGGACCTTTGTCAGTCGAGCTTGAGCGCCTTGCGGTTGCTGTCGCGGCGCTTGCGTTCCTTGGCGCTGAATTCCGCCTCGCAGCTGCCGCGCGTGACCATCACGCAACCCAGGTAATCGGTGATCTCCACCAGCGCCGCGCGGATCGCCTTGCCGGCGGGCGTGTTCTCCTCGTGCGCGAGGTTGCCGCCGAAGCCGCCGCGGTACAGGCCGACCGAGACGCCGCCGCCGGAACTGCGCCCCTCGATCGTGCGCGAGTAGTCCACTTCGCCGGTTTCCGAATTGACCACCCGCACGTCGATGGCGATGTACGCCTCGGACTTCTTGCCGCCGAGCGAGATGCCGCGGAAGCTGAGGCCGCCGCCGGTGTCCGCGGTGTTTTCCTCGTACGAGGTGACGGTACCGAACACCAGGTACTGCGCGCCGGTCACCTGCCCCATCTTCGCGCCGGTGCCCGAACGCACGCGACCCGACGCGGCGAGGTCCTGCTCCTCCAGCACCTTGCCGAGCTTGCTGCGCTCCACCACGCGGAAATCACCGGTGCTCGACAGCTCGTTGGAGAGCATGCCGGAAAGCTCCCAGCCCACCCCGCCGCGCCACCAGCCGGCGCCTGATTCGTTCTTGAACTCGGCCACGCCGATCACCGGCTTGGTGGCCGCCATGGCGCTGCCTGCCACCAGCACGCCGCCGAGGGCCAGCGCGATCGACAACACGAACTTGCTCATCTCGTTCACTCCCATTGGTCGAATCAATCACCCCGTGTCCGCGGCTGCAGCGACCCGCCGGCGCCCGCGGGAGGGCGTACACCGGTCGGCTGCATCGGCGAGCGCGGCTAGTCTAGCAGTCCGCCAGCTAGCGGCCGCGGACGCGGTTGGCGCAGCAATCCGGACTTTCATCACACGCAAACCGGTACTGGCGCAGGCCACCGGAAGCCGGCGGAGAAGGTCGATTGCTCCCGCGCCGCGCGCCACCCGCTTGCCCGGCCAGGCCCTGCCCCAAGCCCCGACCGGACCCCGGTGCAGCCGGCGATGCCGGTTCGTATACTTCGCCGCGATTCCCCGCCAGCCAGTCATACGCACCGGCGGGCGGGTTCCTATCAGCGCCCCGGCACGGGGCAGGCGTGGCCATGAACGAGCGTGGGAATCCCGCCGACGAAGGGGCGGCAGCGGCAACCGGGCGCGACGTCACGCGCCTGCTGCATGCCTGGAGCGACGGCGACGGCATGGCGGCCGAGCGCCTGACCGAACTGGTCTACGCCCAGGTCTGCGCGATCGCCGGCCGCCACCTGCGCCAGTTCGGTGGTCGCCTCACCCTGCAGCCGACCGAACTCGCGCACGAGCTGTTCCTGCGCCTGATCGGATCGGATACGGACTGGCAGGACCGGCGCCACTTCTACGGCGTGGTCAGCGTCGCGATGCGGCGCATCCTGGTGGACACCGCACGCGCACGCGGCAGCGAGCGGCGCGGCGGTGGGCAGGTCCACGTGACGCTTTCTGCCGCGGAGGACGCGCCACAGGCGGAAACCGAGGCCTTCGCGCTCGACGAAGCGCTGGAGGCACTACGCTCGCTGGATGCGCGCAAGTGCGAGGTGGTCGAGCTCAATTACCTGCTCGGCCTCAAGCGCGAGGAGATCGCGCAGGTGATCGGCGTCTCGGTACCCACGGTGGACCGCGAGCTGCGCTTCGCGCGCGCCTGGCTCAAGGACAAGCTCGCCGCATGAGCGCGACCCGCTGGCAGCGCCTGCAGGACCTGTTCGAGGCGCTGCTGGCGGTGCCCCCTGCCGCCCGCGCGGAGTGGCTCGGCGGGATCGATGCGGACGAGGACCTCAAGCGCGAGGCGCTCGCCTTGGTGCATGCCGACCTTGCCGCGGACGCCGGCGTCACGGCCCACCTGCTGGAAGCCGCCGGGCGGGTTGCCGCCGCCCCGGCCCAGGGCATGCGGCTGGGGCCGTACCGCCTGGTGCGCGAAATCGGCAGCGGCGGCATGGGTACCGTGTTCCTTGCCGAGCGCGTCGATGCCAGCTTCGAGCAGCGGGTGGCGATCAAGCTGCTGCGCGGCTTGCCCACGCGCGAGGCGACCGAGCGGATGCGGCGCGAGCGGCAGATCCTCGCCGATCTCAGCCATCCGCACATCGCGCGCCTGATCGACGGCGGCAATACCGCCGACGGGCAGCCATGGCTGGTGATGGAATACGTCGAGGGCGTACCCCTCAACGAGTACTGCCGCGATGCCAACCTGTCGCTGGGGGCGCGCCTGCGCCTCGTGCAGAAGATCTGCAGCGCCGTGCAGTACGCCCACCAGCGCCTGGTCATCCACCGCGACCTCAAGCCCGCCAACGTGCTGGTGCGGCCCGATGGCGAGCCGGTGCTGCTCGATTTCGGCATCGCCAAGCTGCTGGTGGATACCGGTCCCGGCGCGCAACAGACCGGCATGCCCTGGTTCACGCCAGCTTACGCCAGCCCCGAGCAGCGGCGCGGCCAGACGGTGGGGACCGGCACCGACGTCTACGGCCTCGGCCTGCTGCTTTACGAGGTCGTCAGCGGACGCATGCCGCCGTCGGACGGCACGCGCCTGCCCCCGCCCAGCCGCGGCTCGCTGGTGGGCGGCGTTCGCCCCGGCGCGGACCTCGACCTGATCGTCGCCAAGGCCACCCATGCCGAGCCGGAACGGCGCTACGTTTCGGCTGCCGCGCTGGCCGACGACCTGCTGCGCCACCTGCGTGGCAGGCCGGTGCATGCGGCACCGGACAGCCTGCGCTACCGCGCCGCCAAGTTCGTCGGCCGCCACCGCCTGGCCGCCGCTGCGGTGTGTGCCGGCCTCGTGATGGCGGTGCTGTTCACCTGGCGCCTCGCCGGAGAGCGCGACCGCGCACTGCGTGCCGAAGCCCTCGCGCGCCAGCAGTCGGCCACGGCCGAGAGCGTCGTCGACTACCTCGTGGCGCTGTTCCGCTCGGCCTCGCCGGAGGAAGCGGGCACCCATCCGCTGCTGCCGCGCGACCTGGTCGATCGCGGCCGGCGCGAACTCGACCAGCGCCTGGCCGATGCGCCGCAGCAGCGCGCCCGGCTGCTGGGCGCACTGGGCAAAATCTACATCGAGATCGGCGTACCCGAGGCGGCGGTGGACAGCCTTGGTGCCGCCGCCGAACTGGAGCGCACCCTGGGCAGTCCGCGCCGGCGCGCGGAGTACCTTTCCAGCCAGGGCTTCGCCTACAACCTCACCGAACAGCCCGCGGCTGCCGCCGACGTGCTCGGCCAGGCCATCGCCCTGCTCGAACCGGTCGGGCCGGAGGACCGCAGACTGGCGGCCGACATCCTGTCCACCCGCGGCATCGCGCAGGCGCGCATCGGCGAGGTCGGCGCCGGCATCGACAGCATCGACCGCGCGCTGGGGTTTGCCCAGGCCGCGGAAGGCGAGGACAGCGTGCTGCATGCGCAGTCGCTGTATGCCCTGGCCGAGGCGCGGATGCGCGCTGGCCAGCTCGATGCGGCCGAGCAATCCGCCGTGCGCAGCCTCGAGGTGATGCGCCGGCACCTGCCGGAAGACGCCCCGGACCTCATCGCCGCCACCGGCTTCCTCACCGAGGTGTACGAGCAGCAGGGGCGCCATGCCGAGGGCGAGCGCCTGCTGCGGCACATGCTGGAGGTGCGGCTGCGCACGCTCGATCCCTCCAGCGCCTGGGCCATCACGGTGCGCAACAACCTGGCGCAGGCGATCCAGCTGCAGGGACGCATCGTCGAGGCGACCACCCTCCTGCGCGAGAACGTCGAGCGCATGCGCGCCAGCGGCCAGCGCGACACGCCGAGCTACCTGATCGGGCTCAACAACCTGGCCAGCCTGCTGGAGCAGGCGGGTGATTACCCGGGCTCGCTCGGCCTGTTCGAGGAAGTCGTCGCCGGCAGCGATCGGCAGCCCGCCTTCGTGCAGCACCAGTCGACGTTCCGCCGCAACCTCGGGCGCAGCCGGATGCTCAATGGCCGGCTCGACGACGCACGGCCGCTGCTCGAGGCGCCGGTCGAGGAAGGCGAGACGCTCGACCTCGCGATCGAGCGCGCGCGCCGCAGCGCGAACCTGGCCGAATGGCTGCGCCGCAGCGGCAGGCTGCCGGACGCCCTCGCGGCCATCGACGAGGCCCGCGCGGGATTTGCCCGACTGTATCCGCAGGGGCATGCGCGCCTCGGTGGCGTGGCGCTGGTGCGCGGCGCGATCCTGCGTGATGCCGGGCGGATCGGCGAGGCGGCGGACGAGCTGCGCCGGGCAGCCGAGGTGTTGCGCCGTTTCGCAGGGCCAGACGCCAACACCACGCTCGACGCCGAACTGCAGCTGGCCGGCGTGCTGGCGCGGCTTGGCCGGCTGGACGAAGCGCGCGTGCTGCATGCGCGGCTCGCGCCGCTGCTGCCGGCGCGGTTCGTCGAGGCAGCGCCGCAACGCGCGCAACTTGCCGCGCTCGCGCGCCGGCTCGGCGCCGGGCGGGTCGCTATGCGCTGACGAGCACGTCGGCGTATTCGGGATGGCGCCCGGCCCACACTTCGGCATACGAGCAGGCCGGCTCAACCCGCCAGCCTTCCCGTCGCGCGGCATCGAAGGCGGCACGCACGAGCTGGCCGGCGATGCCGCGACCGCCCACTGCCGGCGGTACCGACGTATGCACGATGCGCAGGGTGTTGCCGCGCCGCTGGTACTCCAGCACGCACGGCACGCCGTCGACCACGGCCTCGAAGCGCTGGTTGCCGGCGTCGTGCCGGATGGGGATATCCATTGCCGCCCTCGTGCTTGCCGATGCGTGGAACTGGCAGGATAGCGGAACCGCCCCTGCAACCGCGCGCGGCAGGTGCCGCCGCGTCGTCGCCGGGGTTGCCCTCGCCACCCCACCCGCCCGTCGAGTGTGCCGTCATGCCGAAGCGCCGGTCATCCACCGCCCCTGCCCCGCCACACGCGCGCCCCGCATCGCGCGTACCGGCGCGCACGCCACCACGGCGGAGCGCGGCAATCCGCATCGGCGTCGGCGGCTGGACCTTCGCACCCTGGCGCGACGCCTTCTACCCCGCCGGCCTGGCGCAGCGCGAGGAGCTGGCCTTCGCCAGCCGCGCGCTCACCGCGATCGAGGTCAACGGCACGTTCTACGCCGCACAGAGGCCGGCGACCTACGCGAAGTGGCGGGCGGAAACGCCGGATGGCTTCGTCTTCTCGCTGAAGGCGCCCCGCTACGCCACCGTGCGCCGCAGGCTGGCCGAGGCGGGGCGCGCCGTGCACGGCTTCCTGCACGGCGGCCTGACCGAACTGGGCGACCGCCTCGGGCCCGTCAACTGGCAGCTTCCACCCACGACCGTGTTCGACCCCGACGACCTCGCCGCGTTCCTCGACCTCTTGCCTGAAGAGCTCGACGGACAGCGCCTGCGCCATGTGCTCGAAGTCCGCCATCCCGCTTTCCGTTGCCCCGAGTACATCGACCTGGCGCGCACCCGCGGCGTTGCCACGGTCTTCACCGATTCGGCCGTCCATCCCTCGTTTGCGGACCTCACCGCGGATTTCGTGTACGCCCGCCTGATGCGCAGCGAAGCGCGCCGCGCAAGTGGTTATCCACCAGCGGCGCTCGATGCCTGGGCGCAGCGGCTACGCACCTGGGCCAGCGGCAGTGAGCCGGACGACCTGCCACGCGTGCTGCCGCCGACCGCGCCGGCGGTACCGCGCGACGTGTTCGTGTTCTTCATCGGTGCCGCCAAGGTCCGAAATCCTGTCGCCGCGATGGCGCTGATCGAGCGCATTGACGGGTAACCGATGCCGGCCATGGCGGGGCAGCGAGCGGACCCGGTGTTGCAGGGCGCGGCGGGAAGGCATGGTCGCGGCTGCGCCGCCTACAACGGCTGCCAGGGAATGCTGGCGATCGCCGCCGCGAGGGAGGCAAAGCGCGCGGGAGACGTGTCGAACGCGATGGCGTCGATGCCGGCCAGCGGCTGCAGCAGGCAGCCTGCATTGGTGGCAAAGGCGGCCTCGAATCCGCCCAGTTCCGCCAGCGTCACGCGCCGGCGCACCGATCGCACGCCACGCGCCAGCAGTGCTGCGTGCAGCAGCTGGCGTGAGGTGCCATCCAGCGCGGGTGCATCGGGCCACGTGACGCCGCCTGCGTCGAGCAGGCCGATGTTCCACAGCGTGCCCTCGGCGATGACACCGCCGTCATGCACGAACAGGGCGTCGTCGTAGCCCGCCAGTTGCGCCTGGCGACGCTGGTGCCACAGCGCAAACGTGCCGACGTGCTTGACGTGGGGAGCGTCGCGCTCGAACCGGACGCTGCGCACGCGCAGCGGCGATCGTGCACCGGAACGCGGCGGCGAGGTCTCGACCAGCACGTCCACCGGCATGCTGCGGCCAGGCCGGTCGCGCTCGAAGGCGCGCGGATGCACGGCGACCCGCAGAGACGCATCGCCGTCGCCGGCCAGATGGCGCATCCACGCTTGCGTGGCCGGGCGATCGAGTGGATGGCCGAACAGCTCGCGGGTGGCGGCATCGAGCCGGGCAAGGTGCAGGTCGACCCCGCGGGCGCGTCCCGCGCGCACCTGCAGCGAGGTGAAGTGGCCATAGTTGACCCGTGCCACCTGACCGAGCTCGTCATCCGTGGCCGGACGGCCATTCACTTCCATGCGACCGCTCATCCGCCCTCCGCCGCTGCTAGCATGCGCACCCCGTCCATTCTTCCATGCAGGAGACCCCGTGAGCGGGTTGTCGCCAACGGCCCGCGCGCAGGTGCAGATCCATTTCTGCGTCCTGCTGTGGGGCTTCACCGCCATCCTTGGCAAGCTGATCTCGCTCGGCGCGCTCGCGCTGGTGTGGTGGCGCATGTTGCTGGTGGTCGGCGCACTCGCGCTCCTGCCGCGCGCCTGGCGCGGGGTGCGCGCGATGGGCGGCCGGCTGGCGCTGGCCTATGCCGGCATCGGCGTGCTGGTGGCGCTCCACTGGCTCACGTTCTATGGCGCCATCAAGCTGTCCAACGCGTCGGTCGGGGCGACCTGCATCGCACTTGGCACTCCGCTGACCGCGCTGGTCGAGCCGCGCCTCGCCGGCGGCCGCTTCTCGGCGCGCGACCTGCTGCTCGGCGTCGCCGTGTTGCCGGGGGTGGCGCTGGTGGTGGGCGGCGTGCCGGTGGAAATGCGGCTCGGGATCGCCGTCGGTGCGCTGTCGTCCCTGTTCGTGGCACTGTTCGGCTCGCTCAACAAGCGCCTGGTGGCGCACGCCGACCCGCTCGCCGTCACCGGCATCGAACTGGCGGCAGGCACCGTCGCGCTGACCGCCCTCGCCCCGCTCCTGCCACTGCTCTTTCCCGCCCTCGCCGGCAGCCCGTTCGTGTTGCCCGACCTGCGCGACACGTGGCTGCTGCTGGCACTCGCGCTCGCCTGCACGCTGTTGCCCTTCACGCTGTCGCTGGTCGCCCTGCGCCACATGAGCGCGTTCGCCGCGCAGCTGGCGGTGAACCTCGAGCCGGTCTATGCCATCGTGCTGGCGATCGTGCTGCTGGGCGAGCAGCGCGAGCTCACGCCCATGTTCTACCTCGGCGTCGCCATCATCCTCGGCGCGGTGTTCGTGCATCCGCTGCTGGTGCGTCCGCGGCGGGTAGCGCAGCCCGAACTCCTCGCCACCGCCGAAAGCCGCCAGATCACGGAGTGACGGCACGGGCGCCGCGTCAAGGGCGCACGTCTTCGTGCACTATCCGAACGCCACCGCGTCGCCGCTGCCGCCGCGCATGTAGTGCTCGTGCAGGTATTTCTCCCCTTCGTCGCAGAACACTGTGACGATCGTCTGCAACGCGGGGAAGCGCTCGCGGATCTGCCGTGCGGCAAGCAGGTGCGCACCGGAGCTGGGCCCGCACAGGAGACCGTGCCGGCTCGCCAGCTCGCGCATGGCGCGCACCGCGTCGGCACTGGAGATGCTGAGGACGTCGCTGACCAGGTCGCCGTGGCGCTGGAAGATGCCCGGCACGAAGCCATCGGAAATGCCCTCGATGGAATGCGTGGCGACCTCGCCGCAGAGGATCGTGCACGATTCGGAGGGCTCCATCGCGAACAGCCGCACATCGGGATTCACGGCGCGGAACGCCTGGCCGACGCCGATCAGCGTGCCGCCGGTGCCGACGCCGAGGACGAGGGCGTCCGGCACGCGCCCGGCAGGCAGCTGGGACAGGATCTCGGGGCCGAGGATCTCGCGGTTTTCCTCCACGTTCCATTCCGATTCGAACTGGCTCGGGCAGAAATACCCGGGCTGGCTGCCGAGCTCGCGCGCGCGCGCCAGCGCGGCATCCACATGGAACGTGCCGCAGAACAGCACCTCGGCGCCAAAGGCGCGCGAGATCGCCACGCGTTCGCTGGACAGGCCCTCGGGCATCACCACCAGCATGCGATAGCCCTTCACCGCCGCGACCATCGCCAGCGCATTGCCGGTATTGCCGCTGGTCGCCTCGACGATGGTGTCGCCGGGCTGCAGCAGGCCTTCGCGCTCGGCCTTTTCGATCATGTACTGCGCGATGCGCGCCTTGATCGAGCCGGAGGGGTTCATGTACTCGAGCTTGGCGAAGACGCCTTCGACTTCCAGCAGCGGCGTGTCGCCGATCGCATCGAGGATGGATGCCGAGACACCGGTGTAGCGCCGGCTCATGGCGCCTCCCGGTCGCTGCCGAAGGTCCAGCTGGGCGGATCGCTGGCGGGGAAGCTCTGCTCGTTTTCGGCATCGATCCAGCGCTCGCGCTCGCGCACCTCCTGCAGGCGGCGGGCATCCGCCGGGGTCCTGGGTTCGCCTTGCGGGCTGCCGGCGGCCTGCGCGGCCGTGTTTCGCGACGGGGATGACATGGCACTCTCCTGCTGACGCGGCGCCCGATCGGACGGCGTCGCGGCTCCGGGCCCCATTGTGGACCCGTGTCGGCCGAAGGGGAAATCCGCGGCGGGAACATGGCGCCGCGCACGTGACGACGCGATCCGCAGCGCCCGCTGCGCGGGCTGCTACCCTTCGCGGATGGAACCGCAACCCCCATCCCCGGCAGGCCCCCTGCTGCGCTCGGTCGCCCTGCTCCAGCTCAAGCTCCTGCTGGATGCCTTGCGCGACCTGGCGTTGAGTCCGCTCGCGCTGGCCGCCGCGCTGCTGGACCTGGCACTGCTGAAGACGCAGCCGCCGCGCTACTTCCGCAAGGTGCTGCGCCTGGGGCACTGGAGCGATGGCTGGATCGATCTCTGGTCGGGCGCCGAAGACGGCGATGCCCCGCGGCGCGAGAACGTCGATGCGCTGCTGGCCCGCGTCGAGGAAGTGGTGCGTGATCCCCACACCGGCGCCCGCCGCGCACGGGTGCTGAAGCGCTGGGCCGAGCGCCAGCTTGCGCGGGCCCGCCAGCGTGCCGCGCTCCAGCTTGCTGCATCGGGGTCGACCCGCCGCGAGGGCGACGGTTAAGCGCCCGCGCGGCCCCGCCATCACGTGGTTCAGGCCTGTGGCACCGCGGGTTTGGCCGGCGCGGCCTGGCGC
>JAEZQS010000103.1 GCA_023412995.1 Pseudomonadota bacterium | reverse complement strand
GTCTTCCCCGCCGCGCGCGTGGCGGCGCTGCGCCAGGCCGCGCGTGCCCGCGGCGTCACCCTCTACAGCCTGCTGCTGGCCGGGTTCGGCGTGCTGGTCGCGCGCCTTGCGGGCCAGCGCGACATGGCGGTCAACATTCCCTTCGCCGGCCAGGCCCTGGTCGGCGCGGGCGCGCTGGTGGGCGATGGCGTCAACACCTTGCCCGTCCGCCTGCAGGTCGGCGCCGGCGAAAACGCGGCCACGGTGGCGCCGGCGGCGCACGCCGCCCTGCTCGATGCCGCCGAACACCAGGACACGACCTTGCTCGCGATCGGGCGCGGCCTGCGCCTGCGCCCGCGCGGCGCCAGCGGCGTGCTTGGCGAAGTGGTGTTCAACCTCAATCCGCGCCTGCGCGACCCGGCCTTCAGCGGCCTGCAGGTGACCTGGCAAGACTGCCGCCACGCGGCGCTGCTGCCCGAGCTCTTCTTCAACTTCAACGACAGCGGCAACGCGCTGGCGCTGGACATCCACTACCGCACCGCGCTGTTCGACGCGGCCACCATCGCGCGCTGGATCGGCGACTACGAACGGGTGCTGGACGAGGCGACAGCCGGTGCAACGCCCGTCGCGGCGGGCAGCGTCCCGCCTCCGCCCGCCGATCCGCCCGCCGTCACCGCGCCTGTCGCCGACGCCGGGCCTGCCGGATCGAGCGACCCGCTGCCGGCGAGCGTGCTCGACGCCATTGCCGCCACGGTGGCGCGCGCGCCCGGCCGCATCGCGGTGGAATGCGCCGATCGCAGCCTCGACTACGCCACCCTCTGGCGCGACAGCGCCGCACTGGCCGGCGCGCTGGTCGCCGCCGGCGTGGGGCGCGGCGAACCGGTCGGCGTGTCGGTGCCGCGCGGCATCGGCATGCTGGTGGCGGTGCTGGGCATCCTGCGCGCCGGCGCCGCCTACGTGCCGCTGGATCCCGCCTTCCCGGCGCAGCGCCTGCACTCGATGGTGGACGAGGCGCGCCTGCGCCACGTGGTGATCGACGGCGCGGCGGGGCTGCCGCCGGCGCTGGCCGCGGCCGGCCTGGTCGCGACCGACCTCACGCGGCTGCCGGATCCGCCGGCGCAGCTGCCGGTGGTCGGCGGCGACGACCTCGCCTACGTCCTCTTCACTTCCGGCTCCACCGGCGTGCCCAAGGGCGTGCGCGTGCTGCACCGGAACCTCGCCAGCTTCATCGACGCGATGCGCCACGAGCCCGGCCTCGGCGCCGACGACGTGCTGTGCGCGGTCACCACGCTGTCGTTCGACATCGCCGCACTGGAGCTGTTCCTGCCGCTCGCGGTGGGCGCGCGCGTGCTGCTGGCGACCGATGCCGACGTGCGCGATCCGCAGGCGCTGGCGCGCCTGCTGCACGAACGCCATGCCACCGTGCTGCAGACCACGCCCACGCTGCTGCGCCTGCTGGTCGAGGAGGGCGGCAAGGCGGCCGTCGGCGGACTGACCCTGCTGGTGGGGGGCGAAGCGCTGCCGCGCGACCTCGCCGAAGCGGCGCTGTCGAAGTGCCGCGCGCTGTGGAACCTGTACGGGCCGACCGAGACCACCGTGTGGTCGGCGCTGGCACGGGTGGCGCCGGGCAGTGGCCCGGTGCCGCTCGGGCACCCGATCGCGCATACCCGGCTTTACGTGCTGGACGAGAACGGACAGCCCGTCACGCCGGGTGCCATCGGCGAGATCTGGATCGGCGGCGCGGGCGTCGCCGACGGCTACCTCGGCCGGCCCGATCTCACCGCCGAGCGCTTCCGCCCGGACCCCTTTGCCGGCGGCGGCCAGCGCATGTACCGCACCGGCGACCGCGGCCACTTCGAAGGCGACGTGCTGCACTTCGACGGCCGCCTCGACGAGCAGCTGAAGCTGCGCGGCTTCCGCATCGAGCCAGGCGACATCGAGGCCGCCGCGCGCGGCGATGCCGGCGTGGCCGAGGCGGTCGCGGCGCTGCGCCAGTTCAGCCCCGGCGATACCCGGCTGGTGCTCTACGTCTGTCCGCGCCAGCCCGACGCCGACCTGCCGGCGCGCCTGCGCGAACGACTGCGCGAAGCACTGCCGGCGTACATGCGCCCGCAGCAGATCGCGCTGGTGGAGGCGATCCCGCGCACCCCGAACGGCAAGACCGACCGCGCCGCGCTGGCGCGCCAGCCGCTCGCCGATGCGGCGGGGCCTGCGCCGCCCGCGACGGCGGCAGCCGACGGCGACACGGCCTACCTCGCCGCCATCTGGCGCGAACTGATCGGCGTGGCGGAGGTGGGCCCGGCCGACAATTTCTTCGAGCTGGGCGGCGACTCGCTGCTGGCCGTGGACATGCTCACCCGGGTCGAACGCGAGACCGGCGTGCGCCTCAACGTGATCGCGATTGCCGCGGGAACGCTGGAATCGCTCAGCGCGCAGATCGACAAGGCCGGCGCGGCATCGCGGGGAGGCTGGTTCGGACGGCTGCTGCGCCGCGTGCGGCCGGGCAGTCGCCGATGAGCACGGGCGCGCTCGAGCCCTTCTGGATCGGGCCACCCGCGCGCCGCTGCTATGCGGTGCTGCATGGCACCGGCGGCAGCACCGGCGTGCTGATGGCATCGCCGCTGCTGCACGAG
>JAEZQS010000080.1 GCA_023412995.1 Pseudomonadota bacterium | reverse complement strand
GATGCGGTGAGCGCAGCGAACCGCATCGTCCCGACACACCATCGACCGTGATGCCGTTGAGCTTTCGCGGGTCGATGCGGTGCGCCTGCGGCTTACCGCATCCTACGAAAGCCGGGAGCCGCAGGATGCGGTGAGCGAAGCGAACCGCATCGCCCCCGCGCGGGAAGGGGCGGGACATAGTCGCGAGGGGCCGTGGTTCCGCTGGCCGATGCGGTGCGCCTTCGGCTTACCGCATCCTGCGACGCTTTCTCGGTGTGCTCGGTGTGCTCGGTGTTTCAGGCTTTTTTATCCGAAACGCAGGATCACGCGTCCACGCACTGGAACCAGACCAGGTCGCCTTCGTCGACGGTCGGATGGGCCTGGCCGAGGGAGAGGGAGCCGCTGCGGCGCAGGTGGGTTTCGTCGCGGTGGACCAGCAGTTCGTCGTCGTTGCCGGTGCGCAGCCAGGTGCCGTTGGTGGAGCGGTCGGCGAGCATGAAATAGCCGCGCTTCCATTCGACCAGGGCGTGGTTGCGCGAAACCCACTCGGTTTCGACGATCAGGCTGCTGGCCGGGTCGCGTCCGATCGAGAAGCACGCGCCTTCGTCGAGTTCGAACACCTGGCTGCGGTAGCGCAGCACCAGGCGCGCGCCGCAGGCCGGTTCCACTTCCATTGCGCGCTGCACGGTGGTGACCGGGGCGAGGTCTTCCTGCCACAGCACGTCGACGATTTCGAGCGGTGCCTGCTTGCCGAGCACGCGGGCGGTGCCGAGCGGGCGCACGCGCAGGCCGGTGGTCTGCGTGACGCCATTGACGGTGCTGGCGGTGGTCACGATCTGGTCGCGCCGGGCGAGGTTCTTGTCGGCCATCCGCGCGGCGGTATTGACCGCGTCGCCGAACACGTCGCCGTTCTCCACCAGCGCCTCGCCGTGGTGCAGGCCGATGCGGATGGCGAGGTTGTCGCGCGCGAAGCCTTCGTCGCCGCGGATACGACGTTGCATGTCGGTGGCGGCGAGCAGGCCGTGCAGCGGCCCGGGGAAGGTGCACATGATCTCGTCGCCGATGGTCTTGACGACGCGCCCGCCATGCCGCGCCGCCACCTCCGCCAGCGCCAGCAGCACCGCACCGACCAGCCGCCGGGCCTCCTCGTCGCCGCGCGTCTCGAACAGGCGCGTGCTGCCGGAGACGTCGGCAAAGAGGATGGTGAGGGCGCGGCGTTCGGTCATCGCGAAATCATAGCGAATCCACGGCGCCGGCGACCACGCACCCGCTGGTTTGCCGATACCCCGCGTCGTTGCCGTCACGCGCAGCGGCTGCTGCCGGCTCGTGGCAGGAGCGGCCCCGGTCGGCAACCGGCGCCACCGTGGTTCAAGCCTTCGCCTTGCGTCCCCGCGCCGGTTGCCGGCCGGCGCCTGCCAGCTCCCCCGCCGCCGCCACGATGTCCGCCTCGCCCGGCAGCACCAGGAACGCGGCGCCGGCAAGCGGCGTGTAGGTGTCGACGCCGACCACCCGGCGCAGCGGCGTGCCACCGTGGCCTGCCTCGGTGATGGCCGTGATGATGCCTTCACCGACGCCGGCCGAATGGCGTCCCTCGTCCACCACCAGCAGGCGCTTGGCGCTGGCGGCATGGGCCGCGACCAGCGCCTCGTTGAGCGGCACCAGCCAGCGCAGGTCCACCGTGCGCACCTTCCAGCCGTGCTGCGCCTCGATCGCGCGCGCGGCGCGCAGGCTCATCGGCACGCCGTTGCCGTAGGTGAAGATGACGAGGTCGTCGGCGCCTTCGCCGTACACCCGCGCTTCGCCCAGCGGCATGGCCTCTTCCGGCGGCGGATAGGCCGTGAGCCACTGGCCGTCGCCCGCCTCGTAGAGGTCCTTGGTCATGTAGAGCGCGATGGGCTCGAGGAACACGCTGACCCGGCCGTCCACCTTCGCCAGCGCCGCAAGCGTGCGCAGCATGGTGGCCGCATCGTCGCCGCGGCTGGCGCAGCCGACGACCAGTCCGGGGATGTCGCGCAACGCGGCAATCGAATTGTCGTTGTGGAAGTGCCCGCCGAAGCCGCGCTGGTAGCCGAGGCCGGCAATGCGCACCACCATCGGATTGCGGTACTGGTCGTTGGAGAAGAACTGCAGCGACGACGCCTCGCCGCGGATCTGGTCGCAGGCGTTGTGGAAATAGGCGAGGTACTGGATCTCCGGGATGGGCAGCATCCCCATGTTGGCGTAGCCCTGCGCGAGGCCGAGGATCATCGTCTCGTCCAGCAGCGTGTTGAACACGCGCGCGCCCCTGAACGCCTTCTGCAGGCCGCGGGTCACGGTGTACACGCCCCCCTTCTGCGCCACGTCCTCGCCGAACAGCAGCGACTCGGGGTATTTCGCCATCAGGTCGTGCAGCGCCTGGTTGATCTGGATCGCCAGGTGCCGTGGCGGCAGCGTTTCCGGCAGCCGGCCGGCGCCGCCGAATACCGCCTCGCGGCGCCCGGCAAAGTCGGCGCGTCGCGCTTCCGCATCGACCTTCGCCGGCGAGAACGGGGCAAGCGGCGCAACCACGTCAGCCAGCCGGTCGAGCTTGGGGCGCTGGTCCGCCTCGGCCGCGGCTTCGAAGCAGCGGGCGCGGGTGGCTTCATAGAGCGCCAGCAGCGACTCCCGGCTGTACAGGCCCGATTCCAGCGCGATCGCCGCCGAGCGCAGCAGCGGGTCGGTCGCTTCCACCGCGCACAGTTCCTCGATCGAACGCCATTCGATCTCGAAGTCGGTACCCGCGTGGCCCATGATGCGGGTGGTGGAGAGATGCAGGAAGGTCGGGCGGCGCGTGGTGCGGCAGTGCTCGACCGCACGGGCGACCTCGCCGTAGCCTTCGGCCAGGTCGAGGCCGTTGGCGTGGAAATAGTCGAGTCCCGGGCGCTGGCGGAAGGCCTGCGCCACCCAGCCCCCCGGCGTCTTCACCGAGATGCCGATGCCGTTGTCCTCGCACACGAACAGGACCGGCGCCGGCAGCTTCTGGTAGGCGGTCCACTGCGCGGCGTTGAACGCGGTCTGCGCCGTCGCATGGTTGGAGGAGGCGTCGCCGAACGAGCAGATGGCGATCGAATCGCCCGGCACCGGCAGCGCGTGGCCGATGCGGCGCGCCTGCTCGATGGCGACGGCGGTGCCGAGCGCCTTGGGCAGGTGCGAGGCGATGGTCGAGGTCTGCGGCAGCACCCACAACGGCTTGCTGCCCCACACCTTGTGGCGCCCGCCGGAGGCCGGATCGTCCTTGCTGGCGGCAAAGCTCAGGGCCGAGTCCATCACGGGGTCCATGCCCGGGAGCTTGCGGAAGCGCTCCGCCATGAAGGCGCCACTGCGGTAGTGCAGGAAGGCCGGATCGGTGTGCCGTGCCAGCCGCGCCACCATCGCATTGCCTTCGTGGCCGGAGGATCCGATGGTGTAGAACACCTTGTTCTGCACGCGCAGGACGCGTGCCATCAGGTCGAGGTGGCGCGAGACGAGCTGCGACTCGAACAGCTCCCGGAAGTCGGCCGCCGTGCAGTCGCTGCCCGGCAGCACGGGCTCGTGCGCGGCGGGTGCGGCGCGGCGGGCCCCATCCCAGGCCTGCACGAATTCGGTGAAGTTCTGGTCGCACACCTCGGCGCGGTTGACGTTGCGGTGGCGGGCGTGGATCGGCTGGGCAGTCGCGTTCATGGATACCGGTTCGCAAGGAGGACGCGCGGCGTGGCGATGCCGTGCCACGCCGGGAAGGATCAGGCCATCTGCGCGCGCGATTGGGCGATCAGCGCGGCGTTGGCGGCATCGATTGGCGGCATCGGCACGAAGCCGGGCTGCGACCGCACCCGTGCCAGCCAGGCGCGCACCGCCGGATACGGGGCGAGATCGAAACACCCGTCTTCCGCGCAATGGGTGTAACCGAACAGCGCGATGTCGGCGATGCCGTAGCCGGTGCTGCTGAACCAGTCGCGCGAGGCGAGGTGCCCTTCCATCACCGCCAGGGCCCGGTGGCCGCGCTCGCGCAGCATCGGCAGTTCCGCCCGGCGCGGCGAATCGGCCGGCGTCCAGCCGCAGATGAAGCGCGCGACGGCGATGCAGGGTTCGTGGCTGTACTGTTCGAAGAACATCCAGGAAAGCGTCTGCCCGCGCTGCCAGGCATCGCCAGCGAAGTAGCGCGTGCCGTCGGCCAGCCAGGCGAGGATGGCGTTCGACTCCACCATCGTGCGGCCAAGGGCATCGACCACCAGCGGCACCTTGCCGTTCGGGTTCATCGCCAGGTACGCCGGCGTGCGGGTGGCACCGTGGGCGCTGTCGGTCTCGATCCAGCGGTAGGGCCGGCCGAGGTGACCGAGCAGCATGCGCAGCTTGTGGCAGTTGCCCGAGGGGGAGTAGCCGTACACGGTGATCATGCCGCCACCCCCGCGCGGCGCGCCTGCCATTGCGCGCGCGACTGCCCCCACACCTCGACCGGCAGGTGCTCGTAGGGCGGCGGCAGCCGTCCGCTGCCGCGCAAGGTCGAACCGAGGCGCTGCGCCAGTGCCTGCGACGGACGGTTGTCCGGGTGGATGGTGTGGATCACGTCGGTCCAGCCGAGCTGGTCGAAGGCCCAGTCGATGGTGGCGGTGGCTGCTTCGGTCGCAAAGCCCCTGCCCCACGACGAGCGCAGGAACGACCAGCCGACCTCGGTGCCCGGCCAGCCTTCCGGTTGCCACGGACCCGCCTGGCCGATCCAGCTGCCACTGGCCTTTTCGACGACCGCGAACATGGCAAATCCCTGCACCATCCAGGCGCCCGGCATCTGCAGGAACTTGCGCCAGGCCGAGGCGCGGTCGAGCTGGCCGCCGATGAAGCGGGCGGCTTCCTCATCGCCCATCAGTTCGGCATAGGCATCGAAGTCCTCGCGCCGTGGCAGGCGCAGCACCAGGCGGTCGGTTTCAAGGCGGGGTTCGGATTGATTCATGCGGTGCCTGCGCTAATGATGTCGCTGACGGTTGCCGGTGGACCGACGATGAAAGCCTTCCTTGCCGTGCTGTTGCTGGCCATCGCGCCCGGGGTGCGAGCGGCGTTCCTCGACTGCCTGCACTTCGACGGTTTCGATGGCGAAGCGGCCGCCGCGCCCCAGGAATGGAAGGGCAACCTGCGCGTGCACAACTGCGCGCGCAAGACGGTCGTCCCGGCGGCGCAGCCACCCCTGCCGCTCCTGCGCTGGAGCCCCACGCTGGCGACCACCGCGCAAGCCTACGCCAACCTCTGCATCTGGCAGCACAGCGGCGCGCCAGGCCTCGGCGAGAACCTCTATGCCGCCGCCCCGTGGTCGGCGGCGCAGACCCCTGCCGCCACCAGCTGGGCCGCCGAAGAGGCCCATTACAACTATTCCAGCAATACCTGCGACGCGGGCGAGGTGTGCGGCCATTACACACAGATGGTCTGGCGCAGCACCAGCCAGGTCGGTTGCGGCATCCGCAACTGCAGTACCGGCTCGCCGTTCGGCGCGTCGTTCCCGGACTGGACCCTCGTCGTCTGCAACTACACGCCTCCCGGCAACTACAACGGCCAGCGACCGTACTGATCCCGGCGCGGTGCGCTGCGGGGCCGGTCAGAACGCGTTGATGCCGGTCACCTCGCGCCCGACCACCAGCTGGTGCACCGTTTCCGTGCCTTCGTACGTGATCACCGATTCCAGGTTCAGCGCATGGCGGATCGGGCTGTGTTCGGTGGTGATGCCGGCGCCGCCGAGGATGTCGCGCGCCTCGCGCGCGATGTCGAGCGCCATGCGCACGTTGTTCCACTTCGCCAGCGACACCTGCGTCGGCTGCATCGTGCCGGCATCCTTCAGGCGCCCGAGCTGGAGCGACAGCAGCTGCGCAGTGGTGATGCGGCGCGCCATGTCGGCAAGCTTCAGCTGCACCGCCTGGTTGGCGGCGAGCGGGCGGTTGAACAGGATCCGTTCCCTGGCGTACGCGGTCGCCTCGGTGAAGCAGGCGATGGCGGCGCCGATCGGCCCCCAGGTGATGCCGTAGCGTGCCTGGGTCAGGCAGCCGAGTGGGCCCTTCAGCCCCCTCACGTTCGGCAGGCGGTTGGCCTCCGGCACGCGTACGTTGTCGAAGAAGAGCGCGCTGGTGACCGATGCGCGCAGGCTCATCTTCTTGTGCACTTCCTGCGCGCTGAAGCCCGGCATGGACTTCTCCACCACGAAGCCCTGGATGCCGTCTTCCGTCTGCGCCCACACGATCGCGATGTGCGCCAGGTTGCCGTTGGTGATCCACATCTTGGCGCCGTTGAGGATCCAGTCGCCGCCGTCCTTCTTCGCATTCGTCTTCATGTTGGCCGGATCGGAGCCGCCATGCGGCTCCGTCAGGCCGAAGCAGCCGATCACCTTGCCGGCGGCCATGTCGGGCAGCCAGCGCTGGCGCTGCTCCTCGCTGCCGTACGCGTAGATCGGGTACATGCACAGCGAGGACTGCACCGAGGCGAAGCTGCGGATGCCCGAATCGCCGCGTTCCAGTTCCTGGCAGACCAGGCCGTAGCTGACGCCGTTCATGCCGGCGCAGCCGTACTCGACCGGCAGCGAGGACCCCAGCAGGCCGAGGTCTGCCATCTCCGGGATCAGCTCGGTCGGAAAGCGCGCCTGGTCGAAGCAGTCGCCGATGATCGGCAGCACCCGCTCGTCGGTGAAGCGCGCCACGGTGTCCTGCACCATGCGCTCCTCTTCGCTGAGCAGCGAGCGGACGTCGTAGAGGTCGGTCGGGTTGAGCGGCGCGGCGGGCATGGCGGGTCCGGTGGGGGTGCAAAGCCGGGCATTGTAGCGCCGCGCCGGCGCGGGCAGCCACGACCTGCGCCTGGGGCGAGGTTCACCCCACCGCACGGTGGCGGGGTGCACCCCGCCCTACGACCGCTGCCTTCCGCCTGAATCGCGACGGCAGGTGCAGGCTCAGGCGACAATCCCCCCATGCGCGTTCCCGTCCTCACCTGGCATTCCAACAACATCAGCGGCAACGACTACGCCCGCAACGACCACGTCGCGCTGGCGGAGGACCTGCGCCTGCTGCATGGCCGCGGGCTGCGCATCGTGCCGCTGGCGCGGGTCGTCGACGTGCTGCTGGGGGAAGCGCCGGCATCGACCGTCGAGGATTCCGTCGCGCTGGCGTTCGACGACGGCTCCTGGTTCGACTGGCACGATCTGGACCATCCGACGTTCGGCCCCCAGCGCGGCCTTGCCGGCATCCTGCGCGACTTCGCCGCGGAAGCGGGCGCGCCCCTGCACGCGACCAGCTTCGTCATCGCCTCGCCGGCCGCGCGCGCGGTGCTCGACCGGACCTGCCT
>JAEZQS010000068.1 GCA_023412995.1 Pseudomonadota bacterium | reverse complement strand
CCAAACCCCCCCCCGCCGGTCGTGCGTCAGCGGTTGAGCTGTTCCTTCAGCAGCGCGCCCAGCTTGGTCGTGCCGCCAGAGGCGCTCTGGTACTCCTCGAGCGTGCTCTGCAGCTCTTCCTCGTCCTTGGCGCGGATCGACAGCTGCAGGCTGCGGCCCTTGCGGTCCATGCCGATGAACTTCGCCTCCACGGTGTCGCCCACCTTGAGGTGCTGGGTGGCGTCGTCCACGCGTTCCTTGGCGATGTCGTTGGCGCGCAGGTAGCCTTCGATGCCGTCGGCGATGTCGATCGTCGCGCCACGCGCGTCCACTTCCCGCACCGTGCCGGTGAGGATGCTGCCGCGCGGATGGGCGGCCATGAACTGGCCGAACGGATCCTGCTCGAGCTGCTTGATGCCGAGCGAGATGCGCTCGCGCTCCGGGTCCACCGCCAGCACCACGGCTTCGATCTCGTCGCCCTTCTTGAAGTTGCGGACGAGGTCCTCACCGGTGGTCTGCCAGGAGATGTCGGACAGGTGCACCAGGCCGTCGATGCCGCCTTCCAGGCCGACGAAGATGCCGAAGTCGGTGATCAACTTGATGGTACCGGAGACCTTGTCGTTCTTCTTGTGGATCGCGGCGAACGCTTCCCACGGGTTGGCGCTGACCTGCTTCATGCCGAGCGAGATGCGGCGGCGCTCCTCGTCCACGTCGAGCACCATGACCTCGACTTCGTCGCCGACCTGCACCACCTTGGCCGGGTTGACGTTCTTGTTGGTCCAGTCCATCTCCGACACGTGCACCAGGCCTTCCACGCCCGGCTCCAGCTCGACGAAGCAGCCGTAATCGGTGACGTTGGAGACCTTGCCGAACAGGCGCGTGCCGGTCGGGTAGCGGCGGGAAATGTTGACCCACGGGTCCTCGCCGAGCTGCTTGAGGCCGAGCGAAACACGGTTGCGCTCGCGGTCGAACTTGAGCACGCGCACTTCCAGCTCGTCGCCGACGTTGACCACCTCGGACGGATGGCGCACGCGCTTCCACGCCATGTCGGTGATGTGCAGCAGGCCGTCGATGCCACCGAGGTCGACGAACGCACCGTAGTCGGTGAGGTTCTTGACCACGCCCTTGACCACCGCGCCCTCGACCAGCTTGTCCAGCAGCTGTTCGCGCTCGGCGCTGAACTCGCTCTCGACCACGGCGCGGCGCGAGACCACCACGTTGTTGCGCTTGCGGTCGAGCTTGATGATCTTGAACTCGAGTTCCTTGCCCTCGAGGTAGGTCGGGTCGCGCACGGGGCGCACGTCGACCAGCGAGCCCGGCAGGAACGCGCGGACGTCCTTGATGTCGACGGTGAAGCCACCCTTGACCTTGCCGGAAATGCGGCCGGTGACGGCGGCATTGGCGGTCTGCGCTTCCTCGAGTTCGTCCCACACGAGCGAACGCTTGGCCTTCTCGCGCGAGAGCATGGTCTCGCCGAAGCCGTTTTCGATCGCATCGAGCGCCACCTTGACGTCGTCGCCCACCGCGATCTCGAGTTCGCCCCTGTCGTTCTTGAACTGCTCGATGGGGATGATGCCTTCGGACTTGAGGCCGGCGTTGACGACGACGACGTCGGGACGGATCTCGACGACGGTGCCGGTGACGATGGCGCCCGAGCGCAGCTTGGAGAGCGACTGCTGGCTCTGTTCGAACAGTTCAGCGAAACTTTCGGTCATTTGGATATCCAGTAATGAAACAGGCCGCCGCCCACGGGCCGGCTGCCCACCTTCGATGGATGCGGTACGCCCGCATCGTTGCGTTCCGGCGGTTGCCGGGCCTTGCCCTTGCGGGCGTGTTCGGTGCGACGGATCAGGCCGTGCGGACGACCGCCAGGACGCGGGCGACGACGTCCGCCACCGCAATCCCGGTCGTGTCGACGATCAGCGCCCCCGCCGCCGGCTTGAGCGGCGCGACCTTGCGGGTCGCGTCGCGCTCGTCGCGCGCCTCGATCTCGCGCAAAAGGGCGGCGAGTGTAACAGTCAACCCCTTTTCCTTCAACTGCTTATGGCGCCTGCGCGCGCGCTCCCCGGCGGCAGCCGTCAGGAACACCTTGTAGGGGGCGTCGGGAAAGACCACCGTGCCCATGTCGCGGCCGTCGGCCACCAGCCCGGGCGGCTTGCGGAAGGCGCGCTGCTTGTCGAGCAGGGCCTCGCGCACGGCCGGGATGGCGGCAATGGCCGAGGCCGCCGCACCGCAGATTTCCGTGCGGATCTCGTCGGTCGCGTCGTGGCCGTTGACCAGCACCCGCGTCTCGCCGCCGTCGCCGGGGTCGCGGAAGGCGATGCGGGTGGACTGCGCGCAGCGCGTCACCGCGTCCGCGTCCGACAGGTCCAGTCCCTCCGTGCCGGCGGCGTAGCCGATGGCGCGGTAGAGCGCGCCCGAATCCAGCAGGTGCCAGCCGAGCGCGTCCGCAACGGCGCGGCTGATCGTCCCCTTGCCGGATCCGGAAGGACCATCGATGGCAAGGACCGGCACCGGCGCGTGATCAGGGCTCATGGGGCTTCCGGCAAAGCCGCCATTCTATCGAGCCAGCCCGCCGCGCGCGCGTAGACCCCGCGCTGGCGGCCTGCCGCCTGCGGGCGCCGGCGCCCGGCAGGGTTCTGGGGCGTGCAACGGCGG
>JAEZQS010000035.1 GCA_023412995.1 Pseudomonadota bacterium | reverse complement strand
GGACGCGGGCGCACGCAGCGGGCACGGCCCGCGCGCGGCGCTGGCGCACGGCTGGTACCTGCCGGTCAGCCCGGGACACCCGCGCGCCAGCATCGGCGGCTGCATCGCCGCCGACGTGCACGGCAAGAACCCGGCGCGAGACGGCACCTTCCGCGCCCAGGTCGAGGCGATCGCGCTGCACGCGCCGGGACGTGGCGCGCTGGTCGCCAGCCGCGAGCGCGAGCCCGACCTGTTCGATGCCACCTTCGCCGGCTTCGGCCTGACCGGCACCATCACGCGCGCGACCCTGCGCCTGGCGCGTCCGCCTGACGCGCTGGTCCTGCGCCGCGTGCCCGTGGACAACCTGGCGGCGGCGGCGCGCGTGCTTCGCGAAGCCGCCAATGCGCCGGTGTTGTACGGCTGGCACGACGGGCGTCCCGGCGTGTTCGGGCGCGGCGTCGTGCGGATCGGACTGGCCAGCCACGAAGGCGACGCGCCGGCGCCCACGCGCGTCGCCGCACCTGACCTGCCCACTGCCGTGCCACCGCTGCCGCTGACCCTGTGGAACCCTGCCGGGATCGCTTTGGCCAACCAGTGGCTGCGGGCACGCTGGTGCCGTCCAGGCCAGTTACCGCTGGCGCTGGCCGACGCACTGTTTCCGCTCAACCGGGCGCGCGGGTACTTTGCCGGTTTTGGCCGGCGCGGGCTGGTCGAGGCGCAGTGGCTGGTGCCGCATGCACGATTCGAGGCCTTTGCCGCGGCGCTTGCCGACGCGGTGGGCCGCCTCCGCCCGCGCATCGCGCTGGTCGCCAGCAAGCTCTTCGCCGGCGAGGCGAGCGGCCTGCGTTTCGATGGCGAAGGGGTGGCGCTCGCGATCCAGCTGGCCGATCCCGACGGCGCGCCGCAGCGCGCATTCCTCGAGGGCCTGGCCGAACTCGCCATCGCCCACGGTGGACGCCCGAATCCGATCAAGGACTCCACCCTGGATGCCGCGACGATGCGCCGTGCCATCCCCGCGTTCGACGCCGCGCGGCAACGCCTCGCGCAGCACAATCGCGGCGCGCTGCATGCCTCGGAACTGGCGCGGAGGCTGGCGCTGTGAGCGTGCTCGTGGTGGGTGCCTCGAGCGGCCTCGGGCGCGCGCTCGCGACCGAGCTGGCGATCCACCGCCACGACCTGCTGCTGGTCGCTTCGGATGCGCGCGACCTGGAGGCGATTGCCGCCGACCTCGCGCTGCGCCACGGGGTCGAGGCGCGCGTGCTGGCGCTCGACCTTGCGCGCGAGCCCGATCCCGGCGCACGCATCGCGGCCGCCCTGGAGGACCTGCGCTCGCCGCTCTCGGCCGCGCTGCTGCCGCTGGGCATGTCGCGGGTGGACGACGACCTGTCACTCGACGGCGCGCGCATCGGCCGCCTGCTCGCGATCAACCTGCATGCACCGCTTGCCATCGTGCACGCGCTCGCGCCGGACCTTGCCGCCCGCCGCGGCCTGGTCGTGTTGTTCGGGAGCATCGCGGCCGTGCGCGGGCGCAGCAGGAACGTCGTGTACGCCGCCGCCAAGCGCGCCCTCGATTCGCTCTACGAAAGCCTGCGCCATCGCCACGGCGCGGGCGGGCTGCGCGTGCAGCTTTATCGCCTCGGATTCATCGCCACCAACCTCACCTGGGGCATGCAGCTGCCACTTGCGCCGGCAGAACCGGCCACGCTGGCACGAAAGATCGTCCGGCGCATGGGCCGGGGTTCGTCACGCCGCTGGTTGCCGCGCCACTATGCGCTGGTCGCCGTGGTGCTGCGCCTGTTGCCCTGGCCTCTGTTCCGGCGCCTGCGCAGCTAGGGCCATCCCCACGCGCGACGGGACCGCGCCGATGGCGCCGGCGAGCGTCAGTCCGGCGCGCGTGCCGGCCGGCGCAATGTCTGGCGCGCGCCCGGCAGCGGCAGTGCACGGGCGAGACCGAGCTCGGCCGCGACGTCGACATAGCCCAGCAATGCCGCCACGTCCGCCGCGTTGCGGCCGAAGCCATCGACCGCATCCAGCGGTGCACCATGCGACTTCAGCAGCCTGGCGCAGCCGGACAGTCCATGCAGCGCGCAGGCGTGCAACGCGGACACGCCGCGCTGGTCCTGCACGTCGATCCCGGCACCGCGCTGCAGCAGGCATTCGGCCAGACGCCGCAGGTGGTCGGCATCGCAACGGGTGCCCGGCTGGGCGGCAGCGCCGAGCAGCAGCAGGAGCGGATCCTGGCCGGCGCGGTTGAGCGCGCGCGGATCCGCGCCCGCGTCCAGCAGGAGGGCGAACAGGGCGAGTGCGGCCGCCGTGTCGCCGGCGTGGAACGCCTGCTGCGCGGCGGCATGCAGCGGCGTGGTGCCCTGGCCATCGCTCGCCTTCGCGTCCGCGCCGGCTTCGAGCAGCGCCTCGGCAATGCGCGGATCGCCGAGCGCCGCCGCCAGCATCAGCGGCGTGGCCGCGCCGGCAAGGCGGGTATCGGGGGCCATGCCATGGCTGAGCAGCGTGCGCACCACCGGTTCGCGGCGCGCGCTGACGGCAGCGGCAAGGCAATGCACGCCGCCATGGCTGGCATGCGCGGCATCCGCGCCGGCGCCGAGCAGGCGCACCACCAGGGCGGCATGGCCCGCGCCGGCCGCACGCACGAGCGCGGTGGCGCCCTGCGCGTCTTCCGAGTCGATCGGAAAACCCAGCTGCAGCAGGCGATCGACGGCATCGCCGTCGCCGACGTGCGCCGCCGCCGCCAGGTCCGACGGACGCAGCGGCCGCAACGGCAACGGCCAGCCGGTCCAGCCCAGCCAGGCCGCGGCATCGGGTTGCGCGCGCGCCAGTGCGATGCCGAGCGCGGTTTCCCCCTGGGCAGTGGCGATTTCGGGATTGGCCCCCGCGGCAACCAGCTGCCGCACCAGGCTGCAGTCGCCCACAGGCGCCGCGGCGGCCGCGACGTGCAGCGGAGTGCGACCCTGCGCGTCACGCGCATCCGGATGGGCGCCGGCGGCGAGCAAGCGGTCGACCAGCGCGCGATCGCCGGCCTGGACTGCGAAATGGAGCGGCGATTGTCCGTCCGCGACGCACCCGAAGGCATCGGCGCCCCGCTCGACGAGGCGCATCGCCAGGCGGCGCACGCCGGCGCCGGGAGCACCGGCCGGCGCCCGCGCCAGGACGCGTCCGACCAGGCCTGCGCCGCCGACGGGCACGCCGCGTTCCACGAGTTCGGCGAGTGCCATGCACGAGGCAGGCAAGCGCTCCACCAGCGCCTCGAGCAGGCGGCCATTGGCGTGCACGGCGTCGTCGGTGCCCAGGCGACGGTTGAGCAGCCACTGGCGTGCCGGGCCCTCGTCTTCCCCGGTCAGTTCCAGGTACATCGAGGCCAGCGCCTCCGCCGGCCACTCGCCCAGTACGCCCACGAACTCCGCCGCCACGTTCCAGTGGCCGAAACGCAGGGCATCCAGCAGGTGGTCCGCGCTGGCCCGCTGCGCCGGAACCGTCTCGCCGAAGCTGCTCGGCAAGGGATAGGCCGAATCCAGCAGCGCCACGATGTGCCAGCGCCCGGCCGCAGCGGCATGGTCGAGCGCGCGGCGGCCATCGGATGCCTGCAGTTCGCGGTCGGCGCCGAGCGCGAGCAGCGCGCGCACGGCCTCCTCGCCGGCATGGCGCGACTGGCAGGCGATGATCAGCGCGGTGCGGCCGCTCGCATCGCGGCGGTCGGGATCGGGCTTGCGCTTGCCGAGTGCGTGGATCACGGCAACGCTGCCGCTGCGCGCCGCCTCCATCAGGGCCGTGGTGCCGCGCTCGTCGGCACAGTCCACTTCGGCCCCGGCACCGAGCAGCGTCTCGACGATCCGCGGATGGCCGGCGAGCGCCGCCGCCATCAATGGCGTGCGTTCGAGGGCGGCGCGTGCGTCGGCCCTGGCGCGGTGCTTGAGCAGCAGGCGCACGCCGGCGGGATCGTCGTCGGCGACCGAGGCGGCGAACAGCAATGCCGGCTGCGCGCGTGGGGCATCGGGGCGCGCTCCGGATTCAAGCAGGAACGCGGCGATGGACCAGTTCGCGCTGGCGCAGGCGATGCACAAGGCCGTCTGCGCCTCCCCATCGAGCGCATCGACCGCAGCCCCTGCATCCAGCAGCAAGGCGGCGATGGCGGGCTGCGCACAGCGCGCCGCATGATGCAGGGGCGTGCTGCCGGAAGCGTCGGCCAAGCGCGGGTCGGCGCCATTGGCCAGCAGGGTGGTGACCGCTTCGGGCCGTCCTTCGTGGCTGTCGCGCGTCGCGGCAATCAACGGCGTGATGCCGCCATGCAGCCGGTTGACGTCGACGCCGCGCGCGATCAGGGCGCGCAGCAGGCGCAGGTCCGGCAGCGCCACCGCGATCATCAGCGGCGTCCGCTGGTCACGCTGGTCGCTGGCCGGCGCTGCGTCGGGATTGGCGCCACGCTCGAGGGCGGCGAGCGCCAGGCTGGTCTGGGCGGAATGCGCCGCGCACAGCAGCGTCGCGTCGAGCTCGGACTGGCCGATCCCTGCCGGCAGCACGGGGTTGCAGGACTCCTGCGGCGCCGGTCCCGGTTCCGGCTGGGTGGCCTGCCGGCGTCGGCTGCGCGCATCGGCCAGGAGGACCCGCAGGCAGCGGTTGGCGACCAGCGCATGCACGAGCGGCGAGACCACCCCGGCGTACAGCACGAACGCTGCCACGCGGATGTCGTGGTCGAGGAATCCGCCCAGCCCGGCGAGTACCAGTGCACCGACCGCCAGGGCCAGCAATCCCGCGGCGGCCGGCACTCCGCAGGTGAACAGGAACTCGTGTCCGCGTGTCAGGTGGCGTGCAAAGGACAGGGATCGGCGCAGCGCGGTGAGCAGCCACGATCCGCTGTCCGTTCCATGCGGATAGGCGTCGTCCCACACGAACGGCAGCACGAACGCGGGCCACACGCGCCAGAGCGCGAACAGCGACAGCGCCAGCGCGGCGGACAGCCCCAGCGCGGCCGGCAATGAACCCTCGAGCGACAGCCACAACGCAGGCCCCGCCAGCAGCGCCGCCACCAGGGCGGTGTAGGTGGTGGATTCGACGAAGTAGGCCAGGCCGCGACGAGCCAGGCTTCGGGTGAAGCGCGCCTGCGTATCGAAGCCGAGCGCGCGGCAGACCGCCGTCATCACGACCGCGTTGGCAAGCAGCAGCGGGACGAGTGACAGCGGATGGTCGATGGCAGCCGCCACCGCGGACAGCAGCCAAGCCGGGAGCAGCCAGCGTGCCGCGCTGAGGAGGGTCGCCATGCGGTTGGCGCGTCTGGGCATCCGCGTCTCGTCTCGTCCACGCGGCAAGCACCGCTCCGGTCGAGTATATCGGCGGCGGCAAGGGCTGCGGCTAATGCCGGGTTAAGCGCATCGCTGGCGAACCGGTGGCCGGCTGAGGAATCCGGCGGGCTTGCTCAGGGCGCGGCCGGTGCCGGCGGCCTGCGCACGATGGTGTGGCGCGCTGGAGAACGGCAGGACGCGACCCGCTCCGGCAGGGCCCGGATCCGGCAGCTTGCCAGAAGCGGCTCGTGCGGGAATTCCTCCCGGCGGCCAAGCGGCTCCCGTCGCGTGCCGCGGGCGCGGGGGCGGCAGTCGCGAAAGCGCCGGGCGCGTGCGTCGGACATCGGCGCGGCTGCGCGAGGCAACTG
>JAEZQS010000335.1 GCA_023412995.1 Pseudomonadota bacterium | reverse complement strand
CCACGGGGCCGGCGCCGAGCGGCGCCGCGTAGGCGGCCGCCGCGATCAACGGCAGTTGTTCGACGATGAACCAGTTGAGGTGCTGGCCCTGGACCTTCTGGCGCGCCAAGTAGTCGTAGGCGAGCGCGTTGAAGTTGGCCAGCAGCAACGGCGCGAGTTCCGCGTACTTCTGCCGTGCATCATCAGTCGGCAGAAGCAGCGGCAGGGTGTTGCCCGCGCCTGCTTTGGGAAGCACCGAGGAGATCATGGTGCGGACATTGGTGGGCGCAGTGACGTCCTTGAATCCGAAACACCACGCGAACGGCTGGCCGCTGGATTGGACAGCGGTTGCATCAACCCAGAACTTCGGTCTGCGCCTCGTTGAGGCCGGTACTGGTCGCCACGGCGCCGAAGATTGCGACAACGCGCTGGCGGAACTCGATGAACGGTACTTCGGCAGCGTTCCAGCCCGCGGTCTCGCGAATGCCTTCGCGGAGGAAGTCGCTGGTGAAGAGCTGTCCCTGCATGAGGTTCCCCGGCTAACGCATCCACGGGATGCTAACCCGTCTGCCCCGGCCGGGCACGGCCGTGCGGCGCCAGGCGGGCCGCTCACCTCGGAGCCGCTGTCACCGCTTCGCCTCTCCGCGAAGAACACGGTGTCTGCTGTTGCGACGGAGCCTCGCCTCGGGCATGGCGGCTCGAACCGGGCATCCACCATCCAATATCCCCACGCGCGGCTTCTGCGCCGATCACCAAGCGGGTGTTGTTCCGGTTGCACTGGATCGCGGGGGTCACCGCGGGGCTGGTGCTGGCGGTGGCGAATCCGCAGGACCTTAGCGTCAGGCAGCTGCTGGCCTGGTGCGCGGCATTGGGCCTGGAACTCGGCATTGGTGAACGCGGCGGCGGCGCGGCACCCGGTCATCGCGCGGAGTGGTGACGTGGGACGCCGGTCGCACAGCGAGAGCCTTTCCCTGTGGAGCAACGGCGTGCGCGTCGGGCGGTGGACGATACCCGCGCGCGGGGCGATGGAACTCCGTTACGACGAGGCTTGGGTATCCGCCGACCTCGGCCGTCCGCTGTCCCTGTCCTTGCCCTTCAACCTGCAGAACCTTGCGCTCAAGGGCGAGAAGGTGGCCAACTATTTCGACAACCTGCTGCCCGACAGCCCTGCAATCCGCGCGCGCGTGGCCGGGCGCTTCCGGACCGGCTCCACGGATCCCTTCGCTCTGATGAAGGCCGTCGGCCGTGACTGCGTGGGCGCGGTGCAGATCCTCGGCGAGGACGAGACGCCCCGGGGCTTCGACAGGATCGAAGGCGTGGCCTTGTCCGACGAGGACATCGAGCGGCATCTGGTCGAGACGGTGTCACCGCGGGCGTTCGCGGGGCACGGCGACCCGGATGCGGACTTCCGCATTTCGCTGGCGGGTGCCCAGGAGAAGACCGCCTTCCTGCGCTGGGACGGAAAGTGGCTGGTGTCGCGCGGCGCAACGCCCACGAGCCACATCTTCAAGCTTCCGCTCGGCCGGGTCGGTGGGCGGCAGGCGGACTTAAGCACGTAAATCGAGAACGAATGGCTCTGCCTGAAACTGCTGAAGGCTTATGGGCTGGATGTCGCCGACGCCCGCATCGCGACCTTCGGCACGCAGCGCGTGCTGGTCGTCGAGCGCTTCGACCGGCGCGTCGCGCCGGATGGCACGTGGCTGATGCGGCTGCCCCAGGAAGACTTCTGCCAGGTGGAAGGCTGCTCGCCGCTGCGCAAGTACGAAAGCGAGGGCGGACCAGGGCTCATGGCGTTGTTCACCACGCTGCGGCAGTCGGTCAACGCCGACGCGGACATGCGGACCTTGGTGGCGGCCCAGATCCTGTTCTGGCTGCTGCGCGCACCGGATGGCCACGCCAAGAACTTCAGCATCCGCATCCTCCCGCGTGGTCGCTTCCATCTGACCCGCTTGTACGACGTGAGGTCGGCGTGGCCGGTGCTTGGCACAGGCACCCATCAGTGGTCTTCGCGCGAGATCACGCTGTCGATGGCGCTGCTCGGCAGGAATCGGCACTACGGGATGCAGACCGTGCAGCGGCGACATTTCAACAGCACCGCACGGCAAGTCGGCTACGGGCCTACCGCCGAGCCCCTCATCGAGGACATCCTGGCGCGCACGCCGGCGGCCATCGCCGCGGTGCAGGCAGAACTGCCGCCGGATTTTCCGCCGCACGTCGCGCAGAGCATCCTCGGCGGACTCGAGCAGGCCGCGGCGGCGCTTGCAGCGATGGAACACTGAAGGAGTTCACCCGCCGGCGATCATGCGGTTTCCCAAGCGCCTTGGCCGGCGATGGCGCTCCGCGTCCCCGGAACGTCGGCATTGCAGCAACAAAAAGCCCGATCGCGAAACGATCGGGCTTGATGTGTCTTGGTGGAGCGGAGGAGGATCGAACTCCCGACCTTCGCATTGCGAACGCGACGCTCTCCCAGCTGAGCTACCGCCCCACGTGCCTTGAGTCGCGGCGTGGCGGCCGCGAAAGGGCGCGCATGATAGCGCGGCACCGGCGGTACGCCAAGTCCGACGGGGCCATGGTCGGTCAGGCAAAACCCCCACCAATCGACACCCGTGATCGGAAGCAACCCGCTCGTCGGCCCGGCGGACGCCGGGACCCAGCGCCTTGCGAGGGATTCACGGAGAGCGGCACTGGACCCGGGCGTGCGCCGGGGCGACGGGTAGGGGTTCCGAGGGCGGTCTGCGGGGCGATCAGCGTGATGCGTTCGAGGTGATGTGTTCCGCGACGGACGGCAGTGGCGACGCTGGCGGAGTTCAGGCGTCCGGCAGCAACGGCAGCAACCCGTCGTGCAGCACCTCGCGACGCCAGCCTTCGAGCGCGGTGGGCCATTCGCGGCTGGCGAGGAGGGTCTCGAGATGCCGGCGGGCGCAGAGGAGGCCGTCGGGCAGGTCGAGCGCGGCGGCCTGTTTCGCCACGACGTCCTTCATTGCCGTGATCACCTGCTTCTCGCGCGGCCCCGGGGCGCGCGGGATGGGCAGGCCGCCTTCCTCGTCCGGGGCGAGCGGCGCATTCAGGACGGCGAGCAGCTCGGCGCGCTGGGCGCCGCGCAGCGCGCGCTGGCCGCGGGTGCGCTCGGTGAGTTCGTCGAGGCTGGTCGGCGGGCGCGCGGTGAGGT
>JAEZQS010000332.1 GCA_023412995.1 Pseudomonadota bacterium | reverse complement strand
GCCGAGCGGGTGCGCGACGCGCGCGATCGCGACGGCAGCGGCGAGGCCGCGCCGCTGCCTCCCCGCGGCAGGTTCACAGCAGCCCCTCGATCGGCAGCAGGCGCAACAGCTGCACCTTGAGTCGCTTGCCGGCGGAAACCTCCGGTTCGTGGTACCAGCGATGCTCGACGCCATCGTCCTCGGCGATCCACTGCAGCACGGGTTTACCGCCCGCATCGCCCGGCCGCGGCGCCAGCACGACGTGGAAGGCATTGGCGGGCGAACTGGCATGGTCGAAGAAGGCCTCGACGGCCTGCGCAAGGTCGGGGCTGTCCACGATGACGCCCATCTCGGTGTTGAGGTAGCGCGAACGCGGATCGAAGTTCATCGAGCCGATGAAGACGTGGCGATGGTCGATCACCATGGCCTTGGCGTGCAGGCTGACGCCGGACGAAGTGCCGTGCGCGCTTTCCGCTTCCGCGCCGTTGATGGGACGGAACTCGTACAGGTCCACGCCCGCGCGCAACATCGGCAGGCGGTAACCCACGTAGCCGGCGTGCACCGCCGGCTCGTCGTTGGCGGCAAGCGAATTGGTGAGCACCTTGATGCGGACGCCGCGCGCCGCCATCGCTTCCAGCAGGGCCTCGCCGTCGTCGCCGGGGATGAAATAGGGCGAGATCAGCAGCGCCTGCTGGCGTGCGGCATCCAGGATGCCGCTGGTCCGGCGCACGATGTGCGAACGGCGCGTATCGCGCGCCGGATCCACCTTGGCCGGGTCGTCGGCGATCACCGAGGCCTCGCCCCAGAGCCACGGACCGCGCTTGGCAGCGCTGGGGCCCTCGGGCAGGTCCTGCAGCAGCGCCTGCGCATAGTCCGATTCGCTGAACGCACGCGCATCGCGCGTCAGCCGCGCCCGCTCCTCGGCCAGGTTCCGCGTGGTCGCGTCCGGCCCGCTGTAGGCGCGGACCGGGAAGGCGGCGTCGCTGTTCCAGTACTCGTCGAACGAGGCGGCAATCCCTTCCACCACCGGCCCGATGACGATCGCGTCGAGGTCGCGGAAGTTGAAATCCTCGTCGGCGTCGAAGTAGGCGTCGCCGATGTTGCGCCCGCCGATGATGGACTCCATGCCATCGACGGTGAAGGTCTTGTTGTGCATGCGCCGGTTGAGGCGCGGTCCCTCGAGCAGGAACTGCCCGGCCTTGGACAGCATCGAGCGCTGGCGGAAGCGGAACGGGTTGAACAGCCGCACCTCGATGTTGGCGTGCGCGTCCAGCGCGTCGAGGAGGTCGTCTTCCTTGACGATGTCGATGTCGTCCAGCAGCAGGCGCACGCGCACGCCGCGGTCGGCGGCCGCGAGCAGCCGCTGCGCCACCAGGCGCCCGGTCGCGTCGCCGAAGAAGATGTAGTACTGCAGGTCGATGGAGTGCCGCGCATGGTCGATCATGACGATGCGGCTCATCAGCGCGTTCTGGTTGCTGATGAGGAGCCGGAAGCCCGACTGTCCAGGGTGCCCTTCGACCTCCCGTTGCACATAGCGCGCCACCGGCGTGTCGAACCGCGGCGGGATCGCCATGGTTTCCTGGCGAACGTAACTGGTACGCAGGGTCGAGCAGCCCGCGAGGGTGCACAGCAGCGCGGGCGCGAGCCACCGCAGGAGCCTGGGAAGCGGATTCATCCGCGCATCATTCCTGCGCGTGGCCTGCTGCGCTCTGAATGGGCGCCCGCACGGCGCGAGGTACCGGATCCTTCCTCCTTGGCTGCGCGGCCCTCCATTGCCGACTTCGCGCGCCGTCAGCCCCGCCAACGCCGGATCCCGGCACCTTCCGCCGCCATCCAGCGCAGGCCGAAGACGACGCCCGTCGCATGCCGGGCGCCCGCGTTCGCAGCGGGCATGTCGCCCGTTCGCGACCGCAGGTCGTGCCGGCCCCGATCCGCCTGCCACAAGCCCTGCAAAAAAAAGCGACGCCCGAAGGCGTCGCAATGGGTATCGGATGGGTTGACAGCCTCCGGTCCGCAGACCGGAGGCTGCGCTGCGGTTACGGCGAGGCCGGCGCAATCCGGATGTCGTCGTAATACACCGCCGTGGCACCGTTCGCGAACAGGTCGATCGAGCCGATGTTCAGGATTCCCGGAACCTGCTGGTTCGGGAACTGCTGGGTCCACGAGCCGCTGTAGACCTGCGTGCCGTTGTACCAGAACGTCTGCAGGTCGTTGTCGAGGTCGACATCGAGGCGCAGGTCCACCCACTGGCCCGTCACCATCGGCACGCTGCCCGGGTTCGCACCCGACGACTCGTTGCTGACCATCCCGGTCGCGCTGTCGAAGATCACCTGGGTCGACCAGCTGATGATCGAGGTGTCGGTGTCGGAGTAGACGTTCTCGAAGATGAAGTACGACTGCCCCGAGAAGCCGGCCGGGATGAACTGCTTCGCCGTGATCGTCCACGCCCCGCTGGTGTAGCCGGAGAACTCGTGGATCAGGTCGCTGGCATCGACGATCTCGATCGAGTTCGGCGTGCTGACGCTCTGCGTATCGACCACGGTGGCACCAAACGCCGAGTCGTTCCCCCAGCCCTTCCAGCCACCCTGGCCATGGATCTCGCTGCCGGTGGCGTAGCTGTCGAAGTTCTCGAAGAAGCCGACGTCGGGCGCACCGTCGAAGCCGTCCACGAAGATGGAGTCCTCGACTGCCGGGCCTTCACCCTTGAGCGCCACGGTGATGTGCTGCGTCGGGGCGAGGCCGCCGTTCTCGGTCAGCAGGACGTTGCCGAACGCGATGCTGGAAACCGTGCCGATCGGCGATGCCGTGAAGGTGATTTCCTGCGTGGCACCCGGTGCCAGCGTGAACGTCGCCGGCGAGGCCGTCATGCTGTACGCGGTGCTCGCTTCGGGCGTGACGACCCAGCTGCCGGAAACGCCGAGCTGGTTCTTGACCGTGCGCGTCCAGCTGCATTGCGGATTGCAGGTCATGTTGCGCAACGCCGGGATGTTGAGGTCCTTCACGTTGATCGAGCCGCCCGACGGATTCGCCGCGAGGTAGTTGGCGAAGGTCTCGTCCATGGTGAGGCCGACCATGGCCGCCTTGGTCAGGTCGACGCGGCCGCTGCCGACATCGTCGATGTTCCATGGCGTCACGCCGTCTTCCTGCGAGCCGCCGACGTTGGTCGCGGTCATCATCATGGCCGACTTGACCTCGGACACGGTCCAGTCCGGACGTGCCGCGCGCACCAGCGCCGCGGCGCCGGTCACGTGCGGCGTCGCCATCGAGGTGCCGCTCATGAAGCCGTACTGGCCGCTGGCATCGTCGAGCGCGGCATAGATGTTGACGCCGGGCGCGCTGATGTCGGGCTTGGTGAGGTCGGCCAGGTTGCCGGGCGTCGGGCCGCGGTAGCTGAAGTCCGCCAGCACGTCGCCCTGCGTGGAGGCGATGCCGATGGGCGAGACATCGGTCGTGCTGTCGGTCGGGTGCGCGCCCACGAAGGCGATCAGGGCGTCACCCGTCGCCTGGCTGCCGATGCTGAAGGCGGGGATGTTCGGCGCGTTGGTCGTGTCCATGCTGATGGACCCGGGCTGGTTGTTGGCGATCACCACCATTTCCGCGCCGGCGTTGAAGGCGTTGGTGATCTTCTCGGTGAACGTGCAGGCTTCGCCGCCTTCGGTCGAGGCGCCGCGGCGCACGAGGGCAATGGAGTTGGCAAAGTAGCCGGCCGGGAACGCGCCGGAAACCGTGCATCCTGCAATGTTCGCCGGGTACGACTTGATCGGCTCGCCTGCATAGGTCGGCGTCGCGGAAGCCGCGGTCGTGCTGCCCGGGGTCAGCGGGATGTTCTGCACTTCAGGCGGCGGCGTGCCGGGGCCCACCATCGACATGGCCGGGCCGATCAGCTGGTCCTGCGTCGACGCGGCGACCGTCATGACCCACGGGCCACGATGGTTGACGCGACCGATCACGGTCGGGTCCGCCTGCGTGTTGTTGCCGGCCGCGGCGGAGATGAAGACGTCCGCATTCACCGCATCGAGGAACAGGCGATCGTTGTCGGCCCACGGCGAGGTACCGCCGGAGATCGAGAAGTTCAGCACGTCGGCCTGGTCGGCGATCGCATTCTGGATGCCCGCGACGATGTCGGCGCCGCCGCAGGTGTTGGTCTGGCACACCTTGTAGTGGTTGATCGACGCACACGGTGCCACGCCTGACATGGTGGTGCCGTTGGGCAGCGCCGGCGCCGGGACCGCGGTGTTGTCCAGCGTGTTGCCGGCCACCGTGCTGGCGGTGTGGACGCCGTGGCCGAAGCCGGCGTTGGCTTCCGGATTCGGGCCGTTGCAGATGCCGCCGCTGCTGGTGCTGCAGTCCACCGCCACCAGTTTCGGATTGGCGACGCTGAAACCGCAGGCCGGATCGTTGGCGAACGACGGATGGTCGCTGTTGGTACCGCCATCGAGGTCGGCAACCAGAATGCCGGCGCCTTCGGTGCCGACGTGGTCCGGCGTGTTGGTGCCGTCCCAGATCGTGTTCGCGCCGATGAAGGTCGGGCCGCGGTAGGTGACGAGGTGCTCGACGCCGGCGGGGCGGACCGAGGTGACGCCCGGCAGGCGCGCGATCTGCGCCGCTTCCGCACCGCTCATGTCGGCGGCAATGCCGTTCAACGTGATCGAGTAGCTGTGCGTGACGTCGAGCGAGCGGCCGATGGTGCTCTCCATCGAGGCCCGGTAGGACTCGCGCTGCTGCGCCAGGAAGGCGTCGTAGGCGATCGCCGCCGGCGAATGCACGTCCAGCTTGCGCTGGCCAAGCGCCTTCGGCGCAGTGGGCTGCAGGCCGCGCGTGCCGCCCTGATAGTTGACCAGGCCCGGCTCGGCAAACGTGACGATGTACTTCTCGACCGTCGTGGACTGGGTGGCGGCAGCCTTGGCCGCGTCAGGACTGGTGGTGGCATTCGCCTGGAGGGCGAGCCCACCCGTGGCCAGCGCGAGGCTGACGGCTGCGGCGAGCGTGGTGGTGCGAATCGACTTCCCCATCTTCATCTCCAGAGATTCGTTTGGTGCGGAAACCCGATGCGACCGCCCCCTACGCCGGGGAAGCGCGTCGTCTCGGACAGCAAGGTGAATTCACGCTGAGTGTGGCTTGCTCCAACCCTTATAGCACTGCTTTTGCGGGGCGGCAAAACGTTTTCCATACGCCTGCGAACGGTCGCGCAGGCGTGCTGCACCGCAACGAAAACCGCGCGATGGCCGCGTCCGGGCTGCGAAGCACGCAGCACCCCGGAGGGGTTGTGCGGCAACACGATCAACCTTCTGGCGCCCTGTCGGGTCCCGGCGCGGACCGCATTTTGGTGCAGTGCAAATTCGCCGCCATGCGCTGCCGTGGGCTGCCGAAGGCGCGATGCGAACGGACGCCGCGATCAGCGGCCGGCCCGCCAGGGTGACCGGTGTGCCTCGATGATGGCCAGCGGATGCGCGCCGTTCACCGGCAGCGCAGCGAAACCGCTGTCGGCAGCTTGCCGCGCGGCTCAGTATGCCGGCCGTCCCGCCTGTGTGCCCGCGGACGCAGGCGGCGCAAGGAACGCCGTCACGTCATCCAGCACGCGCGTGCGCGGCATGGGCGGCAGGCTGGCGAGGAACAGGCGCCCGTAGCTGCGGCTGAGCAGTCGCGGATCGCACAGCACCAGCACGCCGCGATCGTGCACGTCGCGGATCAGGCGCCCGGCGCCCTGCTTGAGGGCGATCGCGGCAGCCGGGACCTGCCACTGCGCGAAGGGATTGCCGCCGGCTTCGCGCAGCACTTCCAGCCGTGCAACCAGCACCGGATCGTCGGGCGCGGCAAACGGCAGCTTGTCGATCACCACGACACTGAGCGCGTCGCCGGCGACATCCACGCCTTCCCAGAAACTGGCGGCGCCGAGCAGGACGCCGTTGCCCGAGGTGCGGAAGGCTTCCAGCAGGCGGTTGCGCGGCGCCGTGCCCTGCACGAAAAGCGGGAAGTCCACCCGCGCCGGCAGCAGGTCGGCCGCGCGGCGCAGCGACCGGTGCGAGGTGAACAGCAGGAAGGCGCGGCCGCGCGAGGCGTGCAGCACCGGCACCACGGCGTCGACCACGCGCTCGACGTAATCCATTGCGGCGGGATCGGGCAGTCCCTGCGGCACATAGGCGAGTGCTTGGCGCGTGTAGTCGAACGGGCTGTCCAGGCACAGCGTGCGCGGTTCGTCCAAGCCAAGCTGGCGCGCGAAGTGGCCGAAGTCGCCCGCGACCGAGAGCGTGGCGGACGTAAAGATCCATGCCGCGCGGCTCTGGTCGCGCAACCCGCGCAGTGCCGGCGCCAGGTCGAGCGGCGTGGCGTGCAGCGCGAAGCCGTGCGCTGTGAGCTCGTACCAGTGCACCGCGTCGGCACTGCCGCTGTCGGTCAGGTGGGCCAGGCGCGCCAGCTGGTCGGCCGCGCGCTCGTCCACGCTGGCGAGGCCGCGGCCGCGCTCGGCGTGGCTTTCCAGTGCCGCCGCGAGCGCGACCAGCGCATCGCGCAATCCTTCGAGTTCGCGCTGCACGCCCTCGTCGCGCTCCACCTGCAGGAGCGGTCCCTTGGCGGGGAACGGGTCGAGCGCGAGGCGCAGCCGCCGCACGGCGTGCGTGAGCGCCTCCACCGGTGGCAGCAGCAGCGCCAGTGCGCCACTCGCGCCAGCGCATTCGGCCCGCGTGTCGGCGGCCAGTTCGGTAAGCTGGCGCGCCGAAAGCGTGACGGAAAAGAACGCCCCGGCCAGTTCCGGGACCTGGTGCGCCTCGTCGAGGATGAAGGCGTGCGCGCCGGGGAGGATCTCGCCGAAGCCTTCCTGCTTCATCGCCAGGTCGGCGAACAGCAGGTGGTGGTTGACCACCACGATGTCGGCTTCCTGCGCCGCCCGCCGCGCCTTCACCAGGAAACAGTCGGCGTGGAACGGGCAATCGGTGCCGAGGCAGTTCTCGCTGGTCGACGTCACCCGCGGCCAGAGCGGCGAATCGTCCGCCACGGCGCCGAGTTCGGCGCGATCGCCGGAGACGGTGCGCTTCGCCCAGTCGCGCACGCACTGCAGGTCGTGCACGTCCTCGCGACTGGCGTGGCGGCCGTCCTGCTGCGCCTGTTCCAGCCGGTGCAGGCAGAGGTAGTTGGCGCGCCCCTTCAGCAGCGCGGCCGACACGCGCGCGCCGAGCACGCTGCGCACGCGCGGCAGGTCGCGGTAGAACAGCTGGTCCTGCAGCGTCCTGGTGCCGGTGGACACGATGACCCGCTTGCCCGACAAGAGCGCCGGCACGAGGTAGGCGAAGGTCTTGCCGGTGCCGGTGCCGGCCTCGGCCAGCAGCACCTGCCGGTTGGCGATGGTCTCCTCGACCGCGCCGGCCATTTCCTGCTGCACGGCACGGGGCGCGAATCCGGGCACCTCGCTCGCGAACGGGCCGTCGGCGCCCAAAAGCGCGGCGGCATCGGCCTCGGCGACGGCTGCCATCACATGCGCAGGCGCGGCTTGACGCGGCATTCGGCCAGCCGCTTCTTCGCCTGTTCCATGGTGGCGGCATCATCCAGCGCGAGGCGCGCCTCCACCACGGTCTGCCAGTTGCGCGCGCACAGGCCGCCGACCTTCGGCCCGAGCGTGAAACTGCGGATGGCGAACTGCTCGGCCTGCTGCCACTGGCCGCGCGCGACCTCCAGCTCGGCACGGTACTGCAGGATGTCCGGCGCCTCCGGCGCCAGCCCGAGCGCCTGCTCCGCCTCGGCGACCGCGGTGTCGATCTGCCCTGCCCGCTCGGCCGCATGGGCGCGCGCGAGGAAGCTCTCGATGTCGGCGTCGCGCAGCGGCTGCACCTGCACCGCGGAATCGAGCCCCTCGTCGGCGCGGCGGATCGCCTGCAGTGCCAGCGCCGGCGAATGCGCCGCGAGGGCCGGCCGCGGCGCCTCCGCCGGCGGTCCCGGCTGCGCGCAACCCGCCAGGAGGGAGGCGGCGACGACAGACGAGCACAGCAGCAGGGACGACTTCATTGCGGGATCCGGCGGGGCAAATGGGGATTATAGGGGCGAGGGGCGCGGGGCGTGGGCGAGCAGCTGGCGTGGCTTCGCCCCCGCATCGCGAGCCGCGAATCGCGAATCCCCGCTCATCCCCCCAGGAACCCGCGCAGCCGGTCGAGCGGACAGTGCTCCTGTTCCTGCGGCAGGTAGCCTTGTGCAAACGGCAGCTCGCGCGCGCCGTCGCAGGCGGGGTCGCTGCGGTGGCCGCTGGCGGGATCGATCCACGCGCGCTCGGTGCCCTCCTGCGGCACCGCGAGCGTCAGGGTCGGCAAACGCTGCATCAAGGCGATCCACACCCGCAGCGCTCCCGTGGCACCGAACAGGCGCGTCGGGCGGTTGTCGTCGCGGCCGATCCAGGCGACCGCGAGGTGGCTGCCGGTGAACCCGGCGAACCAGGAGTCGCGCTGGCTGTCGCTGGTGCCGGTCTTGCCCGCGGCGCGCAGCGGTGCCAGGCCCGCGGCGGCAATAGCGCGCGCGGTACCGGTGGTGGCGACCTGCTGCAGCGCCCAGTTGACCAGGCGCGTGGCGGTGGCGTACCCGCCTGCGCCTTCGCGCACGCCGTAGCGCGACAGTGGCCGGCCCTGGGCATCGAGCACGCCGCGCACGGCGCGCAGCGGCAAGGCATGGCCGTCGGCGGCAAGGTACTGGTACAGGCGGGCGACGTCGAAGGGACTCAGTTCGAGCGCACCGAGCAGCATCGAGGGATTGGCATTGATCGGCCGGCCAAGGTCGAACGATTCGAGGAAGCCGCGGATGCGGTCGACGCCGATGCGCAGCCCGAGGTGCACGGTCGCCAGGTTCCAGCTGTTGACCAGCGCATCGACCAGCAGCACGCGCCCGTGCATCTCGCCGTCGTCGTTGCGCGGCCGCCAGCGCCCACCGCCCGGCTGCGGCAGGTCGATGGCACTGTCGTCGACCAGCGTGGCGAGCGAGTAGCGCTGCGGCTGCGCCAGCGCGACCAGGCTGACGAACGGCTTGACCAGGGAGCCGATCGGCCGCACCGCGTCCAGTGCCCGGTTGAAGCCCGGCGCATCGACGTCGCGGCTGCCGATCATCGCCTGCACCTCGCCGTCGCGCGCGCCGGTGACGACCAGCGCCGCCTCGACGCCGCCGCCGCGCGCGCCGATGTCCTCGAGCGCCGCCTCGACCGCGGTTTCGCCGAGCGACTGGGTTGCCGGCGAGAGCGTGGTGTGGATGGCCAGCCCGGCGCTGTTGAGCTCCGCGTCGGGAAAGTCCTCGTGCAGCTGGCGGCGAACGAGGTCGAGGAACGCCGGATAGCGGTCGCGTGCGATGCGTGCGCGTGCCGCGACGCCGATGGGTTGCTTCTTCGCCGCGGCGAGGCCCGCGGCGTCCAGCAGGCCGGTCTCGTGGAATTGCGCCAGCACGGCGTTGCGCCGTGCGGTGGCGCGCGCGGGATCGCGGCGCGGATCGTACAGACTGGGGCCACGCACCATGCCGACCAGCAGCGCGATGTCGGCCGCATCCAGCGTGCGCAGGTCGCGCCCGAAGTAGAACTCGCTGGCCGCCGCGAAGCCGTGCACGGCCTGCCCGCCCTGCTGGCCGAGGAACACCTCGTTGATGTACGCCTCGAGGATCCTGCGCTTGTCGTAGCGCGCCTCGATCAGCAGCGAAAGCAGCGCCTCGTTGCCCTTGCGCGCCAGGGTCTGGCCGCGATCGAGGAAGAGGTTCTTCACCAGCTGCTGGGTGATCGTGGATCCGCCCTGCACGACGTGGCCGGCGACGAGGTTCGCCCAGGCGGCGCGCACGATCGCGCCGGCGTCGATGCCGTGGTGGTGCTTGAAGTCGCGGTCCTCCACCGCCTGCAGGCCGGCCACCAGCAACGCCGGCACCTCGCCCAGCGTCACGAAGCGGCGATCGACCTGCAACGCCCCGTACAGCGTGGCAATGCGAGCCGGGTCGAGGCGCACGCGCGCGAGCGGGGCCCCGCTGTCGGCGTCGGCGAGGGCGGCCACGCGCCCACCGACGAGGTCGAAGCGGATGCGGCGCGCGCGCTCGCGACCGTCGAGGTAGATGAAGCCCCGCCGCGCCAGCGTGTAGCGCGCGCCCTCGCGGTGCCAAGTGCCGGGCACGCGCGCCTGCGGATCCTCGCTGTAGCGCGCCGCTTCCAGCTCGAGCCGGAGGCTCGCCGCGTCGAGCGGCATACCCGGCACCAGCTCCAGCGGCCGCGCATAGACCCGGCTCGGGATTTCCCACGAGAGATCGTCGAAACGCGCCCGCACCTGGTGGTCGAGCCAGGCCGTGTACGGCACCAGGAAGCCGACGGCCAGGCCGACGGCGAGCAGGACGGGCGCCCGCAGCCAGCGCCAGGCGGTGCGGACGACGCGGGAATCCGGGGCGGCAGGCGGCAAGCGGACGTTTCCTGAACGGGATCGGGGGCGCACGGGGCAGGCGGAGTGTAGTGGCGCGCCCGGCGCACGCGTACCCCGCGCCGGCACGCGCGCCGGGACGAGACATGCCACGCTGCCGGAAATCCCGTATCCGTTGGTCCCGCTCCGGCCGGATCGGCGATAATCCCGCCTCGACGCGCGGCCGCGCGCCCTCCCGGAGACTTGATGCACGCCAGCCCGTTTGCCGCGCCGCCGCTCGTCGGCAACGGAACGGGATCACGCGCGCGACCGCTGCGGATCTGCGTCCTCGCGCCGGCGGGCTGCGATCCCGGAAATCCGGACGAGTGGCGCCGATCCCTGCCGCCGACGGCGCGCCTGGCGTTCTTCGGCGCGGACGTGCCGGCCACCTGGGGCGATATCGAGCGTCCCGATCCCGGCCTCGATGGAGCGGACGCAGCGGCCGTCCTCGCCGCCGCGGCCGATGCTTTCCGCGGCGAGGACCTCGTGCTGGTGCGCGCCGGTACGTCGCTTCCCGCCTTGACCATCGACCGCCTGGTGCATGCGCTGGCGACCCCGGACGTGCTGGCGGCGTTGCCGCTCGACGACGACGCGCGCAGGCCGCTGCCGGAAGGCATCGCCCTGCCGGATGCGCAACGGCTGGACACGCTCTGCTTCGCGCTTTCCGACCGTCGCCTGGTCGACGATCCCTTCTTTCCCGCTGCGCGGTTCCCTGCCGTTTCCGCCTGGCACGGCGAGCACCTCGCAGGCCTCGGCGGCGACCGCCCGCTGGATCGCGACGTGCTCGACGCCCGCGGCTTGCGCGTCGTGCTGCTGGACCACGTCTACGTCGCCGGGAAGGGCACGGCGGGTGCGCCACGCGCCGCGGCCGATGCGCGCGATCGTCCGCCGCCGCTGCCGTGGACGCGCCTGCGCGGGCGCGTGGCTGTCGCCCTCGAGGCCCGTTGCCGCCCCGCCTGCCCCGGCCTCGATGGCAAGCCCGTCCTGCTGCACGTGCTGCACGGCTGGGGTGGTGGCGCCGAGCGCTGGGTGCGCGACTACGCCGCCGCGGACGAAACAGCCCACCACCTCGTGCTGGTCGCACGCGGCAGCTTCGCGCGCAAGCGCCACGGCGAATGGCTGGCGCTGCATGATGGCCGCTGCCTCGGGGATGCACCGCTGTGCCGCTTTCCGCTGCCGCGCGCGATCGCCGACACCGCGCTGGGCGATGCCACCTACCGTGCCTTGCTGGCAATGGTCCTGCGGCGCTACTGCGTCGATGCGGTCGTGGTCTCCTCACTGATCGGCCACAGCCTCGACGCGTTGCGCACCGGCCTGCCGACGTTCTGCATCGTGCACGACCATTACCCGCTGTGGCCGGTGCTGCACCGCGACTTCGGCGACACGGCGCTGGCGTTCGACGACGCGCAACGTGCGCGCGAGCTGGCCGATGGCCTTGCCGGCGAGTTCGCCCATGCCGATCCGCGCCATTGGCGCGTCCTGCACGATGCCACGGTGGCGGCCCTGCGCGAGGCGCGCGCGACGCTCGTCGCGCCCAGCCGCTCCGCGCTGGCAAACCACCTGCGCCTCGCTCCGGCGCTGGCTGCGCTCCCGCACCACGTCATCGCGCATGCCCTGGCGCCGTGGCCCGAAGGCACGCCGGCACTGCCGGCGCCGCCCCGGCGTGAGCGGCTGCGCCTGGTGCTACCCGGGCGGATCCGCCGCGGCAAGGGGGCCGAACTGCTGCTGGCGGCGCTGCCGCGCCTGTGCGAGGTGGCCGAGGTGTTCCTGCTCGGCGCCGGTACCGACGCGCACGACCTGTTCGGCACGGCCGGCGTGCACGTCGTGCTGGATTACCGGCGCGACGAGCTGCCGGCGCTGCTGGCGCGCATCCGTCCCGATGCCGCGCTGCTGCTGCCCACCGTCGCCGAAACCTTCAGCTACATGCTGTCGGAACTGCGCAGCCTCGGCGTGCCGGTGCTCGCGACCCGCCGCGGCGCGCTCGCCGAACGCATCCGCGAAGGCGTCGACGGCTTCCTCGTAGACGCCGATGCGGACGCGGTGGTGGCGGGTGTCGTGGCGCTCGCTGGCGAACGCATGCGCCTCGCGGCGGTTGCCGCCGCATCCGCGGCGCTGCCGGTGGCGACGCCGGGCGAAATGGCCCGCGCGTATGCCGACGTGATGCAGCTCGGGCCACGCGCGCCGCTGCGCTATGCGCTCGAGGATGGCGTGGCGCAGCAGCTCGCGGCCGAAGCCGCTGCCGGCGATCTCGCCCTTGCGCGGGAAAAGGCAGAGGACCTGCGCGCCGAACGCGATGCGGCGCGGCGCGAAAGTGCCGCGCGAGGCGAATGGGGCCATGCGCTCGACCGCGACCTCGGCAACGCGCGCGTGCGGCTCGACCAGGTGCACGCGGAGCTGGACGAGCGCACGCGCTGGGCACTCGGCCTCGACGCGCAGCTGGGCGACATCAAGCCGCACTACGAGCAGATGCTGGCGAGCACCTCGTGGCGAATCACGGCGCCACTGCGCGCGGCCAACGCGCGCGTGCGTGGCCTGCGTGCCGCGATGGCGTTCCGTTCGGCGCGCCTGCGCA
>JAEZQS010000300.1 GCA_023412995.1 Pseudomonadota bacterium | reverse complement strand
CCTTCTCGAAGGTCGCCGCGTCGGGGCCGTGGCCGGTCATGCAGTTGTGCAGCGAGCAGCCGCCGGGGGCGAAGCCTTCGGCCTTCGCGTCGTACACGCCGTGCAGCAGGCCCATGAACTCGCTGGCGATGTTGCGGTGGAACCACGGCGGCCGGAACGTGTCGCGCATCGCCAGCACGCGCGGCGCGAAGATCGCGAAGTCCACGCTGCTGGTGCCGGGGGTGTCGCTGGGCGAGTGCAGGACCAGGAAGATCGACGGATCCGGGTGGTCGTAGCTGATCGAACCGATCACGTTGAAGCGGCGCAGGTCGTACCGGTACGGCGCATAGTTGCCGTGCCAGGCCACCACGTCCAGCGGCGAATGGCCGATGTCGCTGCGCCACAGGTGGCCCTGGAACTTGGTCAGCAGCTCGAACTCGCCCTCCACGTCCTCGAACGCCGCCTGCGGGTATTCGAAGTCGCGCGGGTTGGCCAGGCCGTTGCTGCCGATCGGGCCGAGGTCGGGCAGCTTGAACAGCGCACCGAAGTTCTCGCAGACATAGCCACGCGCCTGCCCCTCCGGCAGGGCGATGCGGAAGCGGATGCCGCGCGGGATCACCGCGATCTGCTGCGGCTCCACGTCCAGCACGCCAAGCTCGGTTTCGATGTGCAGGCGCCCCAGCACCGGCACCAGCATCAGCTCGCCGTCGGCATTGCAGAAGAAGCGGCCGTCCATGTCGCGGTTGGCCGCGTACAGGTGCAGGCCGACGCCGGTGCCGGCTTCCGGGCCGCCGTTGCCGGCCACGGTGAACAGGCCGTCGATGAAATCGACCGCCTGCTCCGGCAGCGGCAGCGGATTCCAGCGCAGCTTTTCCGGCGTCACCGGGCCGCTGCCGAAGTCGTTGTGGAAGCCCGCGTGCGCGAACGGCTCGAAGCGCCCGTGCACCGCCGCCGGGCGGATCCGGTACAGCCCGCTGCGCCGGTTGGCGTGGCGCGGCGCGGTGAACGCGGTGCCGGTCAGCTGCTCCGCGTACAGGCCATGCGCCACCTGCTGCGGCGAGTTGCGCCCCACCGGCAGCGCGCCGGGCAGCGCCTCGGTTGCGAATTCATTGCCGAAACCGGTCTGGTAGCCGTTGCTGTGGATCGCCATGGTCTGCTCGCTCAGTGGATGCCCGCCGCGCGGCGGGCGGGGATCACAGCACGCCGCGCTTCATCTGGTCGCGTTCGATGCTTTCGAACAGCGCCTGGAAGTTGCCTTCACCGAAGCCTTCATTTCCCTTGCGCTGGATGATCTCGAAGAAGATCGGGCCGAACGCGTTCTGGGTGAAGATCTGCAGCAGCAGGCGCTTCTTCGTTTCCATGTCGGCATCGATGAGGATGCGGTTGCGGGCCAGCCGCGGCACGTCCTCGCCGTGGTTGGGGACGCGCTGGTCGATCACTTCGAAGTAGGCGTCGGGTGTGTCGAGGAACGCGATGCCGGCCTCGCGCATCCTTTCCACCGTCGCGTAGATGTCGTCGGTGAAGAGCGCGATGTGCTGGATGCCCTCGCCCTGGTAGTCGCGCAGGTATTCGTTGATCTGGCTCTTCTCGTCGCTGGACTCGTTGAGCGGAATGCGCACGACGCCGTCGGGCGCGGTCATCGCCTTGGACAGCAGGCCGGTCTTCGCGCCCTTGATGTCGAAGTAGCGGATCTCGCGGAAGTTGAACAGCTTCTCGTAGTAGTCCGACCACTTCTGCATGTTGCCCTGGAAGAGGTTGTGCGTGAGGTGGTCGATGAAGGTGAGGCCGTAGCCGCGCGGCTCCTGCTCCGCGCCCGCGATCGGCTCGAAGCCGGCGTAGACGTCGCTGCGCGAATCGTCCACCAGGTAAAGCATGCAGTCGCCGATGCCCTTAATCGCGGGCGTGTCCACCGCGCCGGTTTCGGGCTTGTAGTCGACCTTCTCGCCGCCGTTGGCGAGCACGTGGGACAGCACCTCGTCGACCGGCTTGCGAAAGCGGATGGCGAAGCCGCACGCCGACGGGCCATGTTTTCCGGCGAAGGCCGACGCGAAGGAATCCGGCGCCTCGTTCAGCAGGAAATTGATGGTGCCCTGGCGGAAGCGCGTGATGGCACGCTCGCGATGGCGGGAAACGGCGGTGAAGCCGAGCTTGTGCAGGTAGTCGCGCATCATCGCGCCCTGGCCCTGCGGTGCGGCGAATTCGACGAACTCGAAGCCGTTGATGCCCATCGGGTTCTCGAACGTGGTGACCTGCATGCCGAGGTTGGGTTGGGCGTTCATGGTGTTCTCCGGTTGGCCGCGCCGCGCGCGCTCTGTTCACGTGTTTCCGCGCCCCGGGCTGGCGGTGCCGCGGCTTGCGGGGAATGGCTCCCGCCAATATAGTTTCATCTGTAACCAGCTGCAAGGTACGCGCCCGTGGGCGATCGTTCCCCACTCGAGCTCGCCAGCTTCCTGCCCTACCGCCTGTCGATCCTGTCCAACCGGGTCAGCCAGGCGATCGCGCGCGAATACCAGCACCGGTTTGGCCTCGGCATGACCGAGTGGCGCGTGCTTGCGGTGCTGGCCCGGCATGACGCCGACGGCCTGTCGGCGGGCGAGGTGGCGCGCCTCACCGAAATGGACAAGGTGGCAGTCAGCCGGGCCGTCGCCAGCCTGGTCGCCGCCGGGCGCGTGCTGCGCCGGACCCATGAAGGTGATCGCCGCCGATCCGTACTGCGCCTGACGCCGCACGGCTGGGCCGTCCACGACGCCGTTGCGCCGCTGGCGCGGGCGCACGAGCGCGCGATGCTGGCGCAGCTGGACGCCGGCGAACGGGATGCGCTCGCCCGCATCCTCGACAAGCTGGCGCCGGTGTGACTGGACGGGAATGGGGAATCGGGAATAGGGAATGGTTCAAGCAAAGCGGCCTCGCATTGGGACATCGCGCCGAGCTGCCCGCGCTCAAGCGCCCCCTGCTGTTCCCTGTTCCCTGTTCCCGTTCCTTATTCCTGTTCCCCAATCCCGGCTCTCACCGCACCCCGTGCATCAGGCGGTTGATGAGCGGCGCGATCAGGAACAGCAGAACGCCGGCGACCAGCAGTGACCAGAAGCCGGTGGTGTAGCCGTCGAGGGCCGATTCCACCGTCATGCCGCTCTCGCCGCTGACATGGCCGGCAAACAGGCCGGCCAGGTTGTTGCCGATCGCGGTGGAAAGGAACCAGCCGCCCATGCCGAGGCCGACCAGGCGTACCGGCGCGAGCTTGGTCACCATCGAAAGGCCGATCGGCGACAGGCACAGCTCGCCCATCGTCTGCAGCACGTAACACAGCGCCAGAGGCCACAGCGGAATGTGGCCGTCCGTGCCGACCAGGCTCGACAGCGCATACATCAGCACCAGGAAGCCGAGCGCGTTGCCCACCAGGCCGAGGCCGAACTTGCGCGGGATCGAGGGCTCGATGCGGCGGCGGTCCAGCACGCCCCACAGGATCGAGAACAGCGGCGCCAGTACCACGATCGCGATCGGGTTGATCGACTGGAACCAGCCGACCGGGAACTCCCAGCCGCCGAAGAGGTTGCGGTCGACGATGTTCTGGGCAAGGAAGTTGAACGAGCTGCCGGCCTGTTCGAAGAACATCCAGAACAGCACGTTGAAGGCGAAGATGATCAGCATCGCGATGACGCGATGGATCTGCACCTTGCCGGTGCGCACCGCCTCCACCACCAGCATCACGCCGACGCCGATGAAGAGCGCGGTCAGCAGCCACTGCAGCGCGACCGCGCCGACCTGGCTCATCAGCAGGTACACCAGCGGGATCGCCAGCAGCACGCCGATGACGACATAGACGACCCGCGTGGCGCCTTCGGCGCCTTCCGGCGGACGGCCGATGTCGCCCAGCTGGCGCCGGCCGAACCAGAACCACACCAGGCTCACCAGCATGCCGACGCCGGAGGCGGCGAACACGACCTTGTAGTTCTGCAGCTGCGGCGTGCCGAACACCTGCTCGGCGAGCCAGCCGGTGATCAGCGGTGCCACCAGCGCGCCGGCGTTGATGCCCATGTAGAAGAGCGTGAAGCCGCGGTCGCGGCGCGAATCGCCCGGCGCGTAGAGCTGGCCGACCATCGAGGAGATGTTCGGCTTGAACAGGCCGTTGCCGACGATGATGGTCGAGAGGCCCAGCACGAACAGCGACTGGCTGGGCAGCATGATCATGAACAGGCCGGCCGCCATGACCACCGCGCCGAGCAGGATCGAGCGCTGGTAACCGATCACCTTGTCGGCCACGTAGCCGCCGAACACGGCGGTCGCGTACACCAGCGCGAGGTAGGCGCCATAGGTGCGGCTGGCGAATCCCTGGCCCGAGGGATCGCCGGAGAAGAACTCCGCGACGATGTAGAGCGTGAGCGCCCAGCGCATCCCGTAGAACGCGAAGCGTTCCCAGAACTCGGACATGAAGAGCATCCAGAGCGGCGCCGGATGCCCGAGGCGTTGCGGGAACTGCGGCACAGCAGCGCTGTCCGCGGACGGATTGGCCGTACCGCTCATGCGGTCACTCCCCTGTCGATGGTGGATGGCTGCCGGTTCCGCGGCGAAAAAGCGGCCGCGGCTCTGCCGAACGTGTAACCGCTGCGCCAGCGCGAGTCAAACCCGGCCCGTGTTGCGGTGCGCCAAAGGGCGACGCGGCGGCGGCACGGGCATCCCTGGCGCCAGGAGCCCACGCCCGGTACTGCGCGCCGCGTGCGCCGCTGCCCCTCAGGCCCCCGCCTCGCCGATCACCGTGCGCACGTCCAGCAGTTCCGGGAAGAACGTCAGTTCCAGTGCCTTCTGCAGGAAGCCGACGCCCGACGAGCCACCGGTGCCGCGGCGGTAGCCGATGATGCGTTCCACCGTCTTCATGTGGCGGAAGCGCCAGAGCTGGAAGTTTTCCTCGATGTCCACCAGCTGCTCGCACAGGTGGTACTCGGGCCAGTAGCGGCGCGGGTCCTCGTAGATGCGCTGGAACACCGGCACCAGCGCGGCATTGCGCCGGTGCGGCTGGGCGAGGTCGCGTCCGAGCAGATCCGGGGGCACCGCATGGCCGCGGCGCGCCAGGTAGCGCAGCACCTCGTCGTAGAGGCTTGGCGCGGCCAGCGCGTCCTGCAGCCGGGCCTGACCGGCGGGGTCATGGGCAAACACCTTCAGCATGTCCGCGTTCTTGTTGCCGAGCAGGAACTCGACCAGGCGGTACTGCAGCGACTGGAAACCCGAGGAAGGACCCAGCACGCCGCGGAAGGCGAGGTATTCGGCGGGTGTCAGCGTTTCCAGCACGCCCCATTGCTCGAACAGCTGGCGCTGCACCTGCTTGACGCGGGCAAGGATCTTCAACGCCGCATCGACGTGGTCCTCGCGCAGGCGCCCGATGGCCGCGCCGAGTTCGTGCACGGCCAGCTTCAGCCACAGCTCCGCCACCTGGTGCTGGATGATGAACAGCATCTCGTCGTGCAGCGGCGGGTCGCTCAGCGGCTTCTGCGCCGACAGCAGGGTTTCCAGCTGCAGGTAGCCGCCGTAGGTGGTGCGGTCGCGCAGGTCCACCTCGATGCCCTGTTCGAACGCACGCAGGTTGTCGGTCGGGTTCATCGCCGCCTCGCGGGTCAAAAAACGCAGTCTACCGCGGCGGCATGTTGCGCTCCGGCTTGCGGACAGGCGGGGCTCTTGCGTACTGTTCCACTCCTGACCCGTTCGAAAACGGCGCTTGCGCGTGCGCGGCCCGTCCACTGGAGGCGTTCTTGTCCATCGCGGCCACGTTCGAGATCGAATACCTGCAATACCTCGATGCCGAGGGCAAGCTCGTGCGCGAGGACCTGCCCGCCATTGCGCGCGACGTGCGCCAGCTGGTCGAGCTCTACAAGGAAATGCTGTTCGTGCGCGTGTTCGACGCCAAGGCGGTGGCGCTGCAGCGCACCGGCAAGCTCGGCACCTACGCATCCTGCCTCGGCCACGAGGCGGCCCACGTGGCGATCGGCAGCGCGATGCAGGAGGACGATGCCTTCGCGCCGATGTACCGCGAGTACGGCGCGCAGTTCCACCGTGGCGTCAAGCCGCGCGAGGTGCTGCTGTACTGGGGCGGCGACGAGCGCGGCAGCGATTTCTCCGGCCCGGCGCACGACTTCGCCTGGTGCGTGCCGATCGCCACCCAGTGCCTGCATGCCGCCGGCGCGGCCCTGGCGTTCAAGTTGCGCAAGGAACCGCGGGTCGCGGTGACGGTGGTGGGCGATGGCGGTTCGTCGAAGGGCGATTTCTACGGCGCCATCAACGTCGCCGGTGCCATGACCCTGCCGCTCGTGGCGGTGATCGTGAACAACCAGTGGGCGATCTCGGTGCCGCGCAAGGCGCAGACCGGTGCGAAGACGCTGGCGCAGAAGGGCATTGCCGCCGGGCTCGAGTGCATGCAGGTGGACGGCAACGACCTGATCGCGATGCGTGCCGCGATGGACCATGCGATCAAGCGCGCGCGCCACGGCCACGGCGGCACCGTCATCGAAGCGGTCACCTACCGTCTGTCCGACCACACCACGGCCGACGACGCCCGGCGCTACCGCCGCGACGACGAGGTGAAGGAGGCCTGGCAGCGCGAGCCGATGAAGCGCATCAAGGCCTACCTGATGAGCCTCAATGCGTGGACGGAGCAGGAAGAGGAGGCATGGAAGACCGAGTGCGCGGCGCGCGTCGACGAGGAGGTCAACGCCTACCTCGGCACGAGGGCGCAGCCCACGTCGGCCATGTTCGACTACACCTGGGCAGAGCTGCCCGAAGACCTCGCGGCGCAGCGCGCCGAGGCGCTGGCCGCGGACCGGCCCGCGCACTGACTGCCAGGCCCTGCCCCACTCCGGGCCGGGGTCCTTCCACCACCCTCGCGGCACGGAGCGCCGCGCGCGAACCCCGCGCTCACGGACGATCGCAAAGGCAATCCCCATGGCACAGATCACCCTCATCGAAGCCGTCACCCAGGCCCTCGCCTACGAGATGAAGCACGACCCTGGCGTCGTCGTGCTCGGCGAGGACGTCGGCGTCAACGGCGGCGTGTTCCGCGCGACGCAGGGCCTGCAGCAGGTCTTCGGCAGCGATCGCGTGATCGATACGCCGCTGTGCGAGGCGACCATTGCCGGGCTCACGGTGGGCCTCGCGGCACAGGGCATGAAGCCGGTCGCCGAAGCCCAGTTCGAAGGCTTCATCTATCCGATGATGGAACACATCGCCTGCCACGCCGCTCGCCTGCGCACCCGCACCCGCGGGCGCATGAGCTGCCCGGCGGTGTGGCGTGCGCCCTGGGGTGGCGGCATCCGCGCGCCGGAGCATCATTCCGAAGCCAACGAACACCTCTTCACCAACATTCCCGGCCTGCGCGTGGTGCTGCCGTCCTCGCCCGGTCGTGCGTACGGGCTGCTGCTGGCCGCCATCCGCGACCCGGACCCGGTGATCTTCCTAGAACCCAAGCGCATCTACCGCCAGTACAAGGAAGACGTGCCGGACGATGGCGAGGCGCTGCCGCTGGACGTCTGCTTCGTGCTGCGCGAGGGCAGCGACGTCACCCTCGTGACCTGGGGCGCGCAGGTGAAGGAGACGCTGGAGGCGGCCGACGCGCTGGCCGAACAGGGCGTCAGCGCCGAGGTCATCGACGTGGCCACGCTCACGCCGCTGGACTTCGACACCATCCACGAATCGGTGCGCAAGACCGGCCGCTGCGTGATCGTGCACGAGGCGCCGCGCACCGCGGGCTTCGGCGCGGAGATTGCCGCGCGGCTGGCCAACGAGGCGCTGTACGACCTGCACGCGCCGGTCGAGCGCGTGACCGGCTACGACACCCACATCCCGCTGTACCGCCTGGAAATGAAATACCTGCCCAGCGTCGAGAAGATCGTCGCGGCGGCGCTGCGCACGCTGGCGGCAAGCTGAGCGCTGCGCCCCTCCCTTCCCTGCCTGAAATCCCGAGCCCATGAGCGAGCAAAGAACCTTCCATCTCCCGGATCTCGGCGAAGGCCTGCCGGATGCGACCATCGTCGAATGGCTGGTACAGGAAGGCGGCACCGTGCGGCTCGACGAGCCGCTGGTGTCGATGGAAACCGCCAAGGCCGTGGTCGAGGTGCCCTCGCCGTTTTCCGGCCGGCTGGTCAAGGCGCATGGCGCCAACGGCGACGTGATCGCGACCGGCGCGGCCCTGGCGGATTTCGAACTCGACCCCGACGCACCGCAGCGCGCGGAAGCCGAATCCACCGGTCACCACCACGCGCCTCCGAAAGGGCCTGCGCCGGGCAAGGGCGTCGGCAACGAGGCAGCCGATGGCACCGGGGTGGTGGCCTCGGATGAAGGCGGCGAGATCGTCACCAACGACGACTCCGGGCGCGCGGACGAAGGCACCGTGGTCGGCGCCATGCAGAGCAGCGACCGCGTCCACGCCGAACAGGCGATGAGCATTGGCGGCGTCAAGGCCGTGCCGGCCGTGCGTGCGCTGGCGAAGAAGCTCGCCGTCGATCTCGCGCGGGTGCGCCCGTCGGGCGCCGGAAACGTGGTGACCCTCAAGG
>JAEZQS010000259.1 GCA_023412995.1 Pseudomonadota bacterium | reverse complement strand
CGCCTGGGCCGCCTCCAGGTCGCCCCGCTCGGACGCGACCTCCGCCAGGCGCAGGCGGACTTCGCCGTGCAGGGCACCCTGTGCGAGGGCGAGTGCCGCCTGCAGGTCGCGGCTGGCGTCGTCGAACGCCCCCCGCGCCGCGCCCGTCCGGCTCCGCTCCAGCAGCGCCCGCGCGCGCTCGTCGTCCGCGCTCGAAGCCTCCACCGCTTGCGCCGCGAGGGCGGCGGCGCGGTCGTAGGCGCCGAGCTGCCGGTAGGCGGCGGCCAGCTGGGTGGCCAGCGTGGCACGCAGGTGCGGCTCGCGCGCGAGCGTCTCCTCCAGCCGGGCGGCACCGCGATCGAGCAGCTCCCGCGCGCTGACCTCGCGTCCCTTGCTCTCGTCCGGCGTCACGCCGGCGAACAGCGACAGGCTGAAGTCGCGCGCCGCGTCGGCCCGGGCCGCCGCGCGTCGTGCGGCCGCGGCCTGCCAGGAGGTGGCCGCGAATCCGCCGACCAGGCTGAGTGCCAACGCCAGCGCGGCCACCAGGCCCAGCCGGTGGCGACCGGCGAACTTGCGCAGGCGGTACATGGGCGAGGGCGCACGCGCCTGCACCGGTTCGCCCGTACGCCAGCGGCCGAGGTCCGCCGCCAGCGCCGCGACGCCCGCATAGCGTTCCACCACTGCGCCTGCGAGCGCCTTCTCGAGGATCGCGTCGAGTTCGCCAGCCAACGCCTTGCGCAGGGACCGCGCTGTCGTGCCGCGGGCGTGCGCGATCGCATCGGCGTCCGGCGAGGCGAGGGCGGCCGACGGCGGACGCAGGGTGCCGTCCTCGCGTCGCGCGGGCCGCGAACCGGCCAGGAGTTCGTGCAGCAGCACGCCCAGCGCGTACACGTCCACCGCGGTGGTGACCGCCTCCCCGCGTACCTGTTCCGGCGCCGCGTAGGCGGGAGTCATCCAGCGCGAGCCGGTGCGGGTGGCGTCGCTGCCCTCGTGCAGCAGCTTGGCGATGCCGAAGTCCAGCAGCTTGAAATGGCCATCCGACGTGACCAGCACGTTGGACGGCTTGAGGTCCCGGTGCACGATCAGGTTGCGGTGGGCGTGCTCCACCACCGCGCACAGTTCAACGAACAGCGCCACGCGCGCGGCGATGCCGAGCCGGCGCCGGTCGCAGTGGCGCGTCACCGGTTCGCCGTCGACGAACTCGAGCGCAAACCAGGGCACCCCTTCCGGCGTCAGCCCACCGTCGAGCACGCGCGCGATGCCCGGGTGTTCCAGCCGCGCCAGCAGCGTACGCTCGCGCAGGAACCGCTCGCGCTCCCAGGCATCGTGCAGCCCGTGGCGCAACACCTTCACTGCCACCTTCTGGGCGAAGGCGCCGTCGGCGCGGATGGCGCTGAACACGCAGGCCATGCCGCCGCTGCCGATGGCCGGTCCGATCCGCCACGGGCCGAGCAGGCGGCCCTCCAGGCCCGGCATCGGACCGACCAGGCGCGCCGCGTGTTCGCCGCAACCGAGGTCGAGCAGGCCCTCGGCGTCGGCGCTGCGCAGCAGGCAGGCCAGCGCCTCGCGCAGTGCCGGATCCTCCACCGCGTCGAGGAAGCGCTGGCGCGCTCCGGTGTCCAGCTCGCAGGCGCGGTCGAACAGCGGCGCCAGCTCCGCCCAGCGCGCCTCGACGGCGGGCGGCAGCACGTTCATGCGAGGGCGGCGTGCAGGAAGGCACGGGCACGGGTCCAGTCGCGCACCACCGTCCGCGGGACGATCCCGAGCACGTCGGCGGTCTCGTCCACCGACAGTCCGCCGAAGAAGCGCAGCTCCACCACGCGCGCCGCACGCGGCTCGAGCTCCTGCAGCCGCTCGAGCGCCGCATCCAGCGCCAGCACGTCGGCGGCGGCCTTGCCGGTTGCCGCGTCGTGCACCTCGAGATCCAGCGGCACCTGTTCACCGCTGCGCTTGGCGGCGCCGCGCCGCCGTGCGTGGTCGACCAGGATGTGGCGCATCGCCGTGGCGGCATAGCCGAAGAAGTGCGCGCGGTCGCGGAAGCCGCCGTCCTTGCCCGCGAGGTCGAGCCAGGCCTCGTGCACCAGCGCGGTCGTGTCCAGCGTCTGCTGCCCTCGCTCGCCCGCCAGCGAGCGTCGCGCCTGTTCCCGCAGGTGGTCGTAGATGCGCGGAAGCAATGCCGCCAGCGCGGCGGCGTCGCCGGCGCGGCTGCGCTCCAGCAAGGTGGTGATCTCGCCCATCCCCGGCCACCCCGGTCGTTGCCGTGGGGCCATCATAGTGGCTTGCCGCGGCGCTGCCGCGATCGCATCGCCGCGGCGCCCGTGACGGGGTGCACGCGGCGAGCGAGGTGCAGGTCACGTTATTCGACGGTCACGCTCTTGGCGAGATTGCGCGGCTGGTCGACGTCGGTGCCGCGCAGGACGGCGACGTGGTAGGCGAGCATCTGCAGCGGCACGGTGAATACGGCCGGGGCGATCAGGTTGCCGCCCGAGGCGACCTTGACCAGCGCGCCGCGGTCGCCGACCTGGGCGACGGGTGCATCGGTGTCGGCGAACACGAACAGCTCGCCGCCGCGCGCGCGCACTTCCTCCAGGTTGGACTTCAGCTTTTCCAGCAGCTGGTTGTTGGGCGCCACCGCGATCACCGGCATGTCGGCATCGACCAGGGCGAGCGGGCCGTGCTTGAGTTCGCCTGCCGGGTAGCCTTCGGCATGGATGTAGGAAATTTCCTTCAGCTTGAGCGCGCCCTCCAGCGCCACCGGGTAGTGCACGCCGCGGCCGAGGAAGAGGGCGTGCTGGCGCGGCACGAAGCGTTCGGCCAGGCGCGCGACTTCCGGTTCCAGCGCGAGCACTTCGCCGATCACCCGCGGCAGCGAGGCGAGTTCGCCCACCAGCTCGGCGTAGCGGGACGCATCGATGCCGTTGAGGCGCGCCAGTTCGATCGCGAGCAGGGCGAGCGCTGCCAGCTGGGTGGTGAAGGCTTTGGTCGAGGCGACGCCGATCTCCGGGCCGGCGCGGGTCATCAGCACGAGGTCGGACTCGCGCACCAGGCTCGATTCGGGCACGTTGCAGATGGCGAGCGCGCCAAGGTAGCCGTGGTTGCGGCCCTCGCGCAGCGCGGCGAGGGTGTCGGCCGTCTCGCCCGACTGCGACACGGCGAGGAACAGCGTGCCCTCCGGCACCACCACGTGGCGGTAGCGGTACTCGCTTGCCACTTCCACCGTGCAGGGGATGCCGGCGAAGCCCTCGAGCCAGTAGCGCGCGACCAGCCCGGCGTGGAAGCTGGTGCCGCAGGCGACGATCTGCACCTGCCGCACGCGCGCCAGCAGGGCGTCGGCGTCCACCCCGAAGATGTTGGGCAGGATGCGTCCGTCGGCAATGCGACCCTCGAGGGTGTCGGCGACCGCGCGCGGCTGCTCGAAGATCTCCTTCAGCATGTAATGCCGGTACTCGCCGCGCTCGACCGCATCGGCGGAGATCTCGCTCCTGCGCACCGCGCGTTCGACCGGGCGGCCGTCGGCGTCGTACACGCGGCAGCCGTCGAGGGTGATCTCGGCGACGTCGCCTTCCTCCAGCAGGATGAAATGCTCGGTCTGGCGGATCAGCGCCTGCACGTCGGAACCGAGGAAGTTCTCGCCGTTGCCGATGCCGGCGACCAGCGGACTGCCGCGGCGCGCGCCCACGATGTGGCCGGGCTCGTCGCGGCTCATCACCGCGATCGCGTAGGCGCCATGCAGCCTTGCCGTGGCGGCCACCACGGCCTCCTTCAGGCTGGCGCCACCAGCGAGCGCATGGTCGACCAGGTGCGCGATGACCTCGGTGTCGGTATCCGAATCGAAGTGGTAGCCGGCCGCCTGCAGTTCGATGCGCAGGGCGGCATGGTTCTCGATGATGCCGTTGTGCACCACCGCGACCCGCTCGCTGGAGACGTGCGGGTGGGCATTGGCGGTATTGGGCACGCCGTGGGTCGCCCAGCGGGTGTGGGCAATGCCGCTGGTGCCGGCGACCGGCGCCACCTCGTAGAGCGCTTCCAGCTCACGCACCTTGCCGGGGGCGCGCACGCGCGCGAGGCGGCCGTCCTGCAGCACGCTGATGCCGGCCGAGTCGTAGCCGCGGTACTCGAGTGCCCGCAGTCCTTCGATCAGCACCGGGACGACGTCGCGGTTGGCGGTGGCGGCGACGATTCCACACATGAGGGAAATTCCTTGGCTTGAACGGGGGCCGTGCCCGTCTTGCTGGGGCGGGTCGGCGCTGCCAAGATGATAAACCGCCGCGACGCCGCGGGGGGCGTGGCCGCGCGGGGATTGGACCGCCGCGAGGGACGATCATTGCCGCGGCACCGGCCTCGCCGGTCGTGGACGACGCGTGCCGGTGGCGCGCGCAACCGGGGAGGCCCTTGCATGCTGCAGATGTGGCGCCAACAGTCGACGCGCTGGCTGCTGCTGCTTGCGGCCATCGAGTTCGTGCTGCTGGGGCTGTCGGTCAAGGTAGCCTCGCACCTGCGCTACATTGCCGATCCGGCCACCCTGGAAGGGCTGTCGCCGCACCTGTGGCCGCGCGCATTCACCTTCGCGCTGGTCATCGGCGGCAGCATGGCGGCGCTCGGCCTGTACCAGGCGCACCTGCGCGAGACCTGGTTCGGCCTGCTGGCGCGCCAGGCGGTGGCGTTCGTGCTGGGCGGGGTGGCGCTGATCACCGTCTACTACGTCTTCCCGCACGTCTACATCGGCCGCACGGTGTTCCTGCCGGCGCTCGCGATCGGGTTCTGCGTCATCGCGCTGTTCCGCGTCGTCTTCATGCGCCTGATCGACGCGGAGGCGTTGAAGCGGCGCGTGCTCGTGCTCGGTGCCGGCCGCCGCGCCGCGCTGATCCCGCAACGCATGCGCCGGCGTTCGGACCGCCGCGGCTTCCACATCGTCGGCTTCGTACGGATGGGCGAGGAAGACGTGGCGGTTCCCGAGGATCGCCTGATCGCCTTCGACGGGCCGCTGGATGCCTGGGCCCGGCGCCTGCAGATCAACGAGATCGTGGTAGGTCCCGACGACCGGCGGCGCGGCCTGCCGATGGACGAACTGCTCGAGTGCAAGCAGGCCGGCATCGCGATCACCGACCTCGCCACCTTCTTCGAGCGCGAACTCGGCATGGTGAAGCTGTCGCTGGCCGAACCATCGTGGCTCGCCTTTTCCGACGGCTTCGACGTGTCGCCGCTGCGGCGCGCCGTCAAGCGCGTGTTCGATGTCAGCGCGGCGCTGTGCGTGCTGCTGCTGGCGTGGCCGTTCATGCTGGCGGTGGCGCTGGCGATCCGCCTGGAATCGGGGCCCGGCCAGCCGATCCTGTACCGGCAGGAGCGCGTCGGCGAGCGCGGCCGGGTGTTCGCCCTGACCAAGTTCCGCAGTATGCGCACCGATGCCGAGCGCGATGGCGTGGCCGTGTGGGCGACGCAGAACGACGATCGCGTGACGCGCGTCGGCCGCATCATCCGCAAGACGCGCCTGGACGAGCTGCCGCAGCTCGGCAACATCCTGCGCGGCGACATGAGCGTGGTGGGCCCGCGCCCCGAGCGGCCGCAGTTCGTCGCCGAGCTGGCCGGCAAGATCCGCTACTACAACCTGCGCCATTGCGTGAAGCCGGGGCTCGCCGGCTGGGCCCAGCTGCGCTATCCCTACGGCGCTTCCGAGGAAGACGCCGCCGAAAAGCTCAAGTACGACCTCTTCTACGTCAAGAACCACAACCTGCTGTTCGACCTGCTGATCCTGATCCAGACGGTCGAGGTGGTGCTGTTCGGCCGCGGCGCCCGCTGACGGCGTGGTCTGCTGGGAGTGCAAGAGCCTGGAGCGGAAAGCCTGAAGCGGAAAGCCTGAAACACCGAGCACACCGAGCATACAGAGAGAGCAGGAGCAAGCACCTTTTTGGGTCAGCCCTTGGGGTCGCCGGTGCCCGGGCGGCGAAGCCCGGATTTCGCGATCACGGCCGACCTGTTGGCAGGCACCGAAACCGCTCCGTTCAATTCGCCTTTGCTTTTTACTTTCCTTTGCTTTCTCGGTGTGCTCGGTGTGCTCGGTGTTCCAATCTTTGGCTGTTGCGCCCGCGTCTGCACCCTGAGAGCGCAGCCGCGAGGTCATTTGCTTTCTCGGTGTGCTCGGTGTGCCCGGTGTTTCAATCTTTGGCTGTTGCGCCCGCGTCTGCACCCTGCGAGCGCGGTAGCGAGGTCATTCGCGCGGCAGCGGCCGGCGAGTGGCGACCTGGAGCGGATGGAGCGGTGAGCTGTACCAGTCGCTGACGCGGCCGTCGCGGAACTCGATCCAGGACGGCCCGTAGTCCCAGTGCTCGGCGCTGCCGAGCAGGGGGCGGCCCTCGATCAGGCGCACGCTGTCGGCATCCATGCCGAGTTCGACCCGCAGTGCCTGCGCGGCAGCCGGTGCCGGCGGGCGTGCTGCCGTGCCGGTCGGGGCCGGCGGCAGCGGCATGGCGACGGCAGGCGCGGGCCGCGGGGCGGAATTGGCCCACAGCAGCCATACCGCGGTGCCGAGGGCGATCAGGGTGAGCGCGATCGGTCGCAGGCCGCTGCTGCGCGGCGCAGGGTCGCCCGCCCAGGGCGCCCGCCCCGGGGTTACGCGAGGCAGTTCCTGCAGGCGCGTGTGCGGCGCGCCAGGGAGGCGTCCGTGGCGGCGCAGGAAAAGGCTGGCCGCGGCATAGGTGGCGGTGAGTTCCTGCAGCTGGGCCGCCTCGCGCGGCGTCGCGCCGCCGTGGCGGTCGGGGTGCAGTTCCGCCACGCGGCGGCGGTAGGCCGCACGCAGCTCGTCGGCACTGCAGTCGGGCCGCAGGCCGAGCTGCTCGTAGAACGCCAGGAAATCGGTTCGCTCCCCCATGCCCACCCCTGCGTGCTGCCGTCGCTGGCGCATGCAGCCGCGCCACGGCAGAGCCCGTTCCGGTCCGGTGCGCCCCCGCCATTACCCGCACGTGAACGGCGGCGCGGGCGTGGACGCAAGCGTACAGGAGGCCGCGACGAGACTGCAGCTTCCAACGGCACAGAACGCGCGGGGCGCAGGGGACTCCGCCGGGGACGACGCACCACATGGCAACCACCATCGAAGCGCTATGGCAACTGGACGGCACGCGCAAGGCCGCGACGCGTCCACGCTGGATCGAGCGCGTTTCCGGCATCACCCCAGCCGAGTTCGCCCGGCGCTACCGCGACACGCGCCGCCCGGTGATTCTCACCGACGCGCTGCGCGATTGGCCGGCGCTGGAGCGCTTCACGCCCGAGTTCTTCCGCACCCGCTACGGCGATCGCACCGTGCGGGTACGCGGGCGCGAGCGGCGCCTCGCCGACATCCTCTCGACGCAGATGGCATCGACGGCCGCGGCGCCGGCGCCTTATCCGTGCACGCTGTTCGACTGCCGCGGACTGCTGGACGATGTCACGCCGCGCTTCCCCTGCAGCCTGCCAAGCCGCCATGCGAGCCGGCTGGTGCCGGCGCGCGTGTTCGAGAACGTCAACCACCTGGAACTATTCTTCGGCGGCCCCGGCGGCCAGTTCCCGTACCTGCACCACGACATGCTGCACATGCATTCGTGGATTGCCCAGGTGCATGGCGAAAAGGAGTTCACCTTCTTCGAGCCGGGCCAGGAGCACCTGTTCTACGTGCATCCGGAGATGCCGTGGATCTCGGTGGCCGACGACCTCGACGACGCCTCGCGCTACCCGCTGCTGCAGCAGGCTCGCCGCGAGAAGGTGGTGGTGCGCCAGGGCGAGGCACTGTTCATCCCCGCGGGGACCTGGCACACCGCGCGCTCGCTCGGCATGACGGTGACGGTCGCCTTCGACCAGCTCGAGGGCAGCAACTGGAACGAGTTCGCCCGCGACGTGGCCGACATGGACCGCCGCAGCGGCCATCGCTGGCGCGCGCTGGCGACCCGCGCCTGGCTCGGCGCGGCCGGCACGCTGCTCGGCCTGGCGGAACGCTTCGGCGCCAACCGCGGCGCGGACTGGCCCTCGCTGCGCTGATCCGACAGCCGTCGCGAGGGCCCTCGCGCATCCGCACCCGCGTCCTGCGCAAACCCTGCCCGGCTCGCATGCGTGCCAGCCGCCGGAGGTATGAGCAGCGGCGCATCCCACCCGAATGGCTCCGTGCAGCGGAAGCCGGCGCCCATGCCGCCGGCCGACGAAACCGGCGGCGCGCGGCGTCAAACCGGCTACGATGTCACCACGGTCGCGTGGAGGGCGCGACTGGCAGCGGCTCGCCTGCGCGGCGCGTCGCAGGCAAACTCGAGGGTGCCATGATCTTCCGTGCAACACGACGCGTTCCTGCCGCGGAGCCGGCGTGCCGGCCCGCGCGCGGGCTTCCGGCGGCAGGCGACTGCCCGGACGTGTGCGCGGGGAATGCCCCGGGAGCGCGGCCGTGACG
>JAEZQS010000224.1 GCA_023412995.1 Pseudomonadota bacterium | reverse complement strand
GATCCCGCCCGGCTGGGGCTCGCCTGGGCGTGCGGTGCCTATCGCTACACGCGCTTCCGCCGCGCACCGCGCGCCCCTGCGGCCCTGGTGGTCGATGCCGCGACCGCCGCCACTGCGACGCCGCTGGTCGAGGCCATCTTCCGCGTGCGCGACCTCGTCAACACGCCGGCCGAATACCTCGGCCCGGCCGAACTCGCCGGCGAGGTCCGCGCGCTGGCCGAGCGCCATGGCGCGGAGTACCGGGAGTGGGTCGGCGAGGAGCTGCTGGCGGCGAACTTCCCCACCATCCATGCCGTGGGCCGCGCCAGCCATCGCGCGCCGCGCCTGGCCTGCCTGCCTGCCGGGCCAGCCGGCGCGCCGCACCTCGTCCTGGTCGGCAAGGGCGTGTGCTTCGACACCGGTGGCCTTGACCTCAAGGGCGGCGACGGCATGCGCTGGATGAAGAAGGACATGGGCGGTGCCGCGCACGCCATTGCGCTGGCCGGCCTCGTGCTGGGGGCGAACCTCCCCGTGCGCCTGACCCTGCTGGTGCCGGCGGTGGAAAACGCGGTGTCGGGCAGCGCCTACCGGCCCGGCGACATCATCGCCACGCGTGCCGGCCTCACCGTGGAGGTGGACAACACCGACGCCGAAGGACGCCTGGTGCTGTGCGACGCGCTCGCCTACGCCGCCGAGCAGGCGCCGGACCTGGTGCTGGATTTCGCCACCCTCACCGGCGCAGCGCGCGTCGCGCTCGGACCCGAGCTGGCCGCCCTCTTCTGCAACCGCGACGAGGTGGCGGAGGACCTTCTGGCGGCTTCGCGCGACGTGCGCGACCCGCTCTGGCGGATGCCGCTATGGCGGCCGTACCTCACGATGCTGGAGTCGCACGTCGCCGACCTTGCCAATTCCGGCAGCTCGCGCCACGCGGGTTCAATCACTGCCGCGCTGTACCTGGAACGCTTCGTTCCCGACGCCATCGCTTGGGCGCACCTGGACGTCTATTCCTGGAACGACAGCGAACGCCCCGGCCACCCGCGTGGCGGCGAGGCGCAGGGCCTGCGCGCGTATTTCGAGTTCCTGCGGCGGCGCTACGGGGGCGAGGGTACCGCGACGGGTACCGGCGCGTAGGCAACCCTCCGGCCATCGAAGCTGTCAATACGAGCCTGACAGCATCCCCATCCAACCCTCCCCTTGAAGGGGAGGGCTTGCAGGCGCTGGCGCCCGCCCCGAATCCCCGATCCCTGCCTTCAATCCATCTCGACCGGCGCCATCGCCCCGTAGGGCAGCACGCGGGCGGCGAGCTTGGTGTCGGTGCGGATCAGGCCGATCTCGTCGGCCAGGATATGGGCCGCTTCGTCGAGCACGACGTCGCGCTTTTCCTTGGCTTCCTGCTCGCGCTGCAGATCGTTGGCGATGCTGCGCTCGTCCGGCTGCAGGCCATCGTCGCGCGGTGTGGCGGGCGCGGCGGCGGCGGAAGACTTGCCTGCGGCCAGCACGTCGGCGGCGGCTTCGCTGGCCTGGTCGCTCTTGCCGCTGGCGCGGTCCTGCGCGTCATCGCGGATCTTCTCGACCATCTTCGTCGCCGGATCGGTGGCGGGGGTGGCATGCACGCTGGCCAGTTCGCGTGCCTTGCGCCGCGCCTCCTGCTCGTCGCGCTCCTTGCGGCGCACGTCCTCGTTGAGCGAGACGGTCTTCTCGTTGCGCAGCGCACGCAGCTCGGAAAGCTCCGCTTCGAGGTTCTTCCATTCGACATTGCCGGCGGTGCGGCTGGCATGGCGCTCGGCCAGGACGGGCAGCACCGGGCTGAGGTCCGCCACCGGGCGGTAGTCGGCCGGCGCGATGGACGTCCACGGCAGCGCGTTGTCGTAGCTCGACTCGCCGAAGTCGCCGGCATCGACCGTCAGCGGGAAGCTGATGTCCGGCGTCACGCCACGCAGCTGGGTCGAGCCACCGTTGATGCGGAAGAACTGCGCGATGGTCATCTTGACCTCGCCATAGGTCGCCTGCTCGTTGTGGGCGACATCGTCGAGGTCGACCAGATTCTGCACCGTGCCCTTGCCGAACGTCGGCTCGCCGATGATGACGCCGCGGCCGTAGTCCTGGATCGCGGCGGCGAAGATCTCCGACGCCGACGCCGAGGCGCGGTTGACCAGCACGGCGAGCGGGCCGTCCCAGGCCATGCCGGGACGGGTGTCGTCCTCGGCCTCGACCTGGCCGCCGGCGTTGCGCACCTGCACGATGGGGCCGCGGTCGATGAACAGGCCGGTGAGGTCGGTCGCCTCCGCCAGCGAGCCGCCGCCATTGTTGCGCAGGTCGACGATCACGCCGTCGACGCCTTCGGTGCGCAGTTCGCCCAGCAGCTTCTCGACGTCGCGCGTGGCGCTCTTGTAGCCGGCATCGCCGCGCCGGCGCGCCTCGAAGTCCTGGTAGAAGGTCGGCAGCGAGATCACGCCGATGTGGCGTACCTGCTCGCCCTTGCCCACCTCGATCACCGACTTGCGCGCCGCCTGCTCCTCGATGCTGACCTTCTTGCGCGTCAGCGCGAGCTGGGAATGCTTGCCGTCGGTGCCGGCATCGACCGGCAGGATCTCCAGCCGCACCGTGGTGTCCTTCGGACCGCGGATCTTGTCGACCACGTCGTCGAGGCGCCAGCCGACCACGTCCACGATGGGGCCGTGGTCGCCCTGGCCGACGCCGACGATGCGGTCGCCAACCTTGAGCTTGCCCGACAGCGCGGCCGGGCCGCCCGGCACGATCTCGCGGATCGCGGTGTAGTCCTCGTCGCGCTGCAGCACCGCGCCGATCCCCTCGAGCGACAGCTTCATCGCGATGTCGAAGTTCTCCGACGCGCGCGGGCCGAGGTAGTTGGTGTGCGGCTCGATCGCCGAGGCGTAGGCGTTCATGAAGGTCTGGAACACGTCCTCGCTGTTGAGCTGGTGGACGCGGTCGAGGTAGTTGGCATAGCGCTTGTCGAGCGTCTCGCGGATGTCCTTCTGCGCCTTGCCGGCCAGCTTCAGGCGCAGCCAGTCGTTCTTGATGCGCTTGCGCCAGATCTCGTTGGCGGCGGCCTCGTCGGCCGGCCACGGGGCGTGCTCGCGGTCGTACTGGTAGCTTTCCTCGCGGGTGAAGTCGAAGCCCTTGGCCAGCAGCGCGCGCGCATGCGCGACGCGTTCGCCGACGCGCTGCTCGTAGATGTTGAACATCGCGTAGGGCGCGGCGAGGTCCTGGTCGTAGATGGCATCGTCCAGGCTGGTGCGGAAGCGCGCGAAGCGGGCGATGTCGCCTTGCGTGAAGAAGAGCTTGTCGCCGTCGAGCGCGTCGAGGTAGCGCGTGAAGATCTGCGCGCTCATCGCATCGTCCAGGGGCGTCGGCTTGTAGTGGAAGCGGGTCAGGAACCGCGCCGCCAGCACCGCCGCTTCGGTTTCATCCGGCGTGGCCTTCAGCAGCGGGGCGCCGGCTTCCGGCGTGGGGGCGGCGTAGGCCGGGGCCAGCAGGGCCAGGGCGGCGGCAAGCAACAACGTACGCATCGAATCCTCTTCTCCGGCAGGACGCCTTGGGTCCTGTCTACGCTAGGCAACCTGTACGAAACCTGCGGCGTGCGCCATCCGGTCGGCGTGGTACGACGAGCGCACCAGTGGACCGGAAGCCACGTGCTGGAACCCGATCCGGTAGCCCAGCTCCTCGATCGCCTGGAATTCCTCGGGCGTCCAGTAGCGCAGCACCGGGTGGTGGTGGGCGGTCGGCTGCAGGTATTGGCCGATCGTAACCATATCGACAGCGTGGCGGTGCAGATCGTTCAACGTTTCCTCGACCTGGTCCCACGTTTCGCCGAGGCCGAGCATGATGCCGGACTTGGTCGGCCGCTGCGGGTGGCGCGCCTTGAAGCGTGCCAGGAGGTCGAGCGACCAGTCGTAGTCGGCGCCGGGGCGCACCTCGCGATACAGCGCGCGCGGCGTCTCCAGGTTGTGGTTGAAGACGTCCGGCGGCGCGGCGTCGAGCGCCTCCAGCGCCCGCTCCAGGCGCCCCTTGCCGCGGAAATCGGGCACCAGCACCTCGATCCGGATGCCCGGGCTTGCTTCGCGCACCGCCCTGATGCAGTCGGCGAAATGGCTGGCGCCGCCGTCGCGGAGGTCGTCGCGGTCCACCGAGGTGATGACGACGTAGCGCAGGCCCATGTCGCGCACGGTCGCGGCCAGGTGCGCCGGTTCGAGCGGATCGGGCGGCTTCGGCCGCCCGTGCGCCACGTCGCAGAACGAGCAGCGGCGCGTGCACACCTCGCCGAGGATCATGAAGGTGGCGGTGCCGTGGCCGAAGCATTCGTGGATGTTCGGGCAGGAAGCCTCCTCGCAGACCGTGACGAGGCGGTTCTCGCGCAGCTTGGCCTTGAGGCGCGCCACCGCGTTGCCGGGCGGGATGCGCACGCGGATCCAGCCCGGCTTGCGCAGCACGGGCGCGTCGGCGAACACGGCGCGGTTGCGCGCGATCTTGTCCTCGCCGAGCTGCCGGTCGGGCCCGTCGACGACGGCCAGCGGAATGGTCTTGGTGGTCATGCGGGGTCCGCGACGCGGCGGGCGTCATCCAGGGCGGCAACGGGGAAGCGTGGGTCGGCGGCTTGCGGCAAAAGGCCGAACTGGCGCGCCAGTTCGTCCACCAGGGCCGTTTCGATCGCCGCCAGCGACCCCGGTCCGCCCAAGTCTAGCACCTGGGTAATGGCAAGGCCCTCGTAGCCGCAGGGATTGATGCGCCGGAACGGCTCGAGGTCCATGTCCACGTTGAACGCCAGGCCATGGAAGGTGCAGCCGCGCCGGACGCGCAGCCCGAGGGCGGCGATCTTGGCGCCAGCGACATAGACGCCGGGTGCCCCCGCGCGACGCCCGGCGCCGATGTTCCAGTCGGCCAATGTGTCGATCACCGCCTGCTCGATGCGGTGCACGAGTTCGCGCACGCCGACCTTCATCCGCCGCAGGTCGAACAGCGGATAGGCCACCAGCTGGCCGGGGCCGTGGTAGGTCACCTGGCCGCCGCGATCGACCGGCACGACCGGGATGGCACCCGGCGCGAGCACGTGCTCCATGCGCCCGGCCTGGCCGAGCGTGAACACCGGGTCGTGCTCGAGCAGCCACAGTTCGTCCGGCGTATCGGCACCACGGGCATCCGTGAAGGCCTGCATCGCACGCCAGACGGGTTCGTACGGCTGGCGCCCGAAGCGCCGGACAAGGACGGGCAGCGACATGGACGCGAGGTGGGTGCCGCAATGAAATTCACAAGCCAGCATGCCATGATGGAGCTGCCGCCGGGTTGCCGTTCCATCGCGGCGGGAAGGCGCCCGTCACTCCAGGAGGATCGATCATGCGCGCAGACGGACTCGTCCTTGCCCTCGCCCTGGCGATCGGGGCCGCTTCGGCACCCGTGGCCGCCGCCGATGCTCCGCCGGCCCTGGAGGGGATCTCCCCCTCCCTCGCTGCAGCCGGAGCGCAATCGGCAGCGCAGGCGGCAGCCTGGACGGCCTATCTCGCGCCCGTGCTCGAGGCGATGCGCACCAGCACGAACGTGCGCGAGCAGGCGCTCGCCCTGGCGGTGCTGCACCGCATGCGGCAGGACACGGCGGCGCCCCACACGGCGACCGCTGCACAAACCTCGCCGGATGCCCTTGGCGCCCTCGCACGGTCGAATCCCGACGACCTCCTGGTGCAACGCATTGCCGCGATGGAGGCACAGGGCGCGGCACGCGCGGCGGCGCTGGCGCGGCTGCAACAGCTGGAGCCGGACAATGCAGCGAACTGGGCGTTGTCGCTGCCCGGATCGACGGACGAGACCACCGATCCGCTGCCGACGCTCACGCGCATGGCCGCGTCGGCGCGATTCGACGAAGGCACCGCCGCGGCGGCCGCGGTCTGGAGCCAGGTCTTCGCGCGCTTTCCACCGCCGCCGGACGTGCTCGCGAGTGCCAGCGAACCCGATGCGCCCGGCAGCCCTGCCGGACTCGCCAACATGTCGGGCTTCGCGATGGCGATGACGATGCCGGGGGGAATTGCCTGGCAGGACCTGCTCGCTGCCTGCAAGCCAGCGGCCACCGACGCTGCCGGACGACGCGAGCGCTGCGTCGTTGGCGGCCGCCTCCTGTTGCATGAGGCGACCACGCTCCTTGCGGCGCATGTAGGCGAAGGCGTACTGCGCAGACTGGATGCCATCGATGACCGCGACGCCGCGCGCATCACCGAACTCGGGACATGGCGGAAAGCGGCGATGTCCGCGGATGGGGAATGGAACGAGGCCTTCCTGGCGGACTGGCTCCTCACCGGCAGCGAAATCGAGGCCCTGCGGCTCGGCGCCGCGCGTTCGGACGCCGGTACGACCTCCGGCTGACCGGACCGGCTGTCCGCGCCGTCGCAGGAGCGCTGCAAGCGCGAACCACGAATCCACGATCGCGACGCAAGCAGCCGAAGGGTCCCCGCATCCGGATTTCGCGGTCGCGGCTGCGCCGCTCCTACGGTAACCGGTTGTCCGTGCCGTCGTAGGAGCGCTGCAAGCGCTACCCCGAATCCACGATCACGACGCAGCCAGCCGCAGGTTGATCGCATCCGCAATGCGCGGTCGCGGCTGCGCCG
>JAEZQS010000174.1 GCA_023412995.1 Pseudomonadota bacterium | reverse complement strand
CGCTTCAGCCGCGCCCGCACCCGCCGCACTCGACCGCGAGGCACTGACCACGCTGCTGCTCGGCATCGTCGAGGAGAAGACCGGCTATCCGCGCGACATGATCGGCTTGCAGCAGAACCTGGAATCGGATCTTGGCATCGACTCGATCAAGCGCATCGAAGTGGTGGGCGCCATGCTGCAGGCCCTGCCGGAGCACCATCGCCAGGCGCTGACGCCAAGCCGCAGCAAGCTCAACACACAGGCGACGCTGGCCGGCATGCTGGACCTGATTGGCGCGGCCGGCGCCGGTGGCGCGGCGCCCGTCGCCGGCGCGGAGGTCGCTGGTGCGACGCGCGCCGAAGACCGCGTGAGCGCCTGAGCGACGGAATCCGCCACGATGCCGACCGCCACTGCCAGCCCCGTGCGACGCTGCGCCGGCCTTGCGCCGGCCCGCGAGGGCGGACGCCTCGGCGGCGTACGGCGGACGCGGGACCGGCCCGCCTGAAGAACGCCCGATCACCATGGCCGCCCCCCTCTTCCTGCTCGCACCGCCGAGATCCTACACGTCGCTCGTGAACGCGATGCTGGGCCAGCACCCGCAGGCGTTCGGCCTGCCGGAGCTGTGCCTGTTCAACGTCGAGAAGCTGATGGATCTGTGGATCGGCGTCGAGGGCGAAAACGCCGAACGCGGCGCGATGGCACGCCATGGCCTGATGCGCGCGGTGTCGGAGATCTACTGCGGCGAACAGAGTTCGGCCACCGTCAATCTCGCCCGCGCCTGGGCCTCGGTGCGCGAGGACTGGGACACCGGTCGGGTGTTCCAGGAAATCGTGGCCAGGATCGATCCGCTGGTGGCGGTGGAGAAGAGCCCCTCCTACGCCGTCGCCGTGCCGCGCATGCGCGGCCTGCTGCGCGCATTCCCGGATGCGCGCTTCCTGCACCTGGTGCGCCATCCGATCCCACAGTGCAAGTCGGTGATGGCGATCAATGGCGGCGCCTTCACGATGAAGGTCAACGCGTTCGAGATCGACCAGGACTACGCGATGATGGAGCCGCAGATCGCCTGGCACGACGTCAACCTCAACATCCTCGAATTCCTCGAGGAGGTCCCGGCGGCGCAGCAGATCCGCATGCGCGGCGAGGACATCATGGCCGACCCGCAGCGCCACCTCGCGGACATCGCGCGCTGGGCGGGGCTGCGCGACGACGCCGAGGCGATCGACGAGATGATGCATCCGGAACGATCGCCGTTCGCCTGCTTCGGACCGGTCAGCGCCTTGTTCGGCAACGATCCCAATTTCCTCTCCGGGCCGACCTTCCGCCCGCACAAGCCGAAGATCCCGCCGCTGCACGGACCGGTGCCGTGGCGAAACGACGGCAAGGGCCTGTACCCGGAAGTGATCGCGCTCGCCAACGAGTTCGGCTATGTCTAGCGAGAAGATCCCCGGTTCGCTGGCGCCTGACCCGACGCCTGCCAACGAGCCGGCGCCGGCCGCGCCCCTGTCGCGCCAGCGCCTGTCGCCGGCGCCGCTGGATCCCGTCACCGGGCGGACCGACCCGACCAGGATGAAGCCGCACCAGCAGGCGCTGCGCCAGTCGGTGGTGGATGCGTTCAACGCCAAGAAGGCGCGCAGTTTCCTGCAGAAGCAGGTGCACCACATCAACACCAACCGCGAACTGGCCGAAGGCATCCGGTTCCTGTTCGACGAGCACGGCCGCTCGCCGCCCAACGCGCCGCTGGAGGACGTGGTCCACGAGCGGCGCATGATCGAATACCACGTCCTGTGGCTCGAGAGCGTCCTCACCGAGATGCGCCACCGCCTGGTGAAGATCCGGGAAATCGAGGACTACGCGCTCGAGATGCTGTCACGGGCACCCTCCGACGAGTGAGCGACGCCCGCATGAGAATCCCGCCCCTCCGCCTGCCCGTCCTCGCGCTTGCCTGCCTCGCCGCCCTGGCGGCGGGCGGCTGCACGCTCGGTCCCGCCTACCAGCGCCCCGACGTGCCGCTGCCGCCGGCCTGGCACACCGCGCCGGTCGACGCCGAAGACGTCGCCAACACCGCGTGGTGGGAGCGCTTCGGCGATCCGCAGCTCGACCGCCTCGTGGCCGAGGCGATCGAAGGCAACAAGGACCTGCAGCTCGCGGCCCTGCGGGTGGAGCAGTTCGAGGCGCGCCTCAAGATCAGCCGCAGCGAAAGCTACCCGCAGGCGACCTACGACGCGTCGGCGGCGCACCAGCGTTACAGCGAGGAGCGCCCGGTGCTGCTGCCGGCACGCATCGACCCGATCCAGGATGCGTTCCAGATCGGCACCACCATCAGCTGGGAACTGGACCTGTGGGGACGCGTGCGCAGTGCCAACGAGGCCGCGCGCGCCGAGCTGCTGGCGACCGAAGAGGCGCAGCGCGGCGTCATGCTGACGGTGGTGGCGAACGTCGCAACCAGCTATTTCCAGCTGCGCGCGCTCGACCGCCAGCTCGAGCTCGCCCTGCAGTCGCTGAAGAACCGCAACCAGGCGCTGGGCCTCGCCGAGACGCGGTACGACGGCGGCGCCGCCACCCGCATCGACGTCGCCCGCGCGCAGGCGGCGGTGCACGAAGTGGCGGTCGCCATCCCCGACATCGAGCGCCAGGTGGCCCAGCTGGAGCACGCCCTCTCGATCCTGCTCGGGCGCAATCCCGGCCCGGTCGACCGCAGCCGCGGCGGTACGCCGGCGCTGCCGCCGGTGCCGTCCGGGGTGCCCTCGGACGTGCTGGCGCGCCGCCCCGACGTGGTCGAGGCCGAGCAGGCGCTGATAGCCGCCAACGCGCGCATCGGCATCGCACGGGCGGAGTATTTCCCGCGCATCTCGCTCACCGGCATGCTCGGCCTCGGCAGCAACGACCTCGGCAACCTGCTGCAGCATTCGGCCACCACCGGATCCATCGGCGCCGGCCTGCTCGGCACGCTCTTCAGCGGCGGCCGCATCGCCGGCGACATCCGGGAAAGCGAGGCGGTGCAGCGCCAGATGGTGGTGAAGTACCAGCAGGCGGTGCAGGCCGCGTTGCGCGACGTCGAAGACGCGTTGTCCTTCCGCGCCAAGGCCGGCGAGGCGGCACGGCGCGGCGAGGAACAGATCACCGCGCTGCAGGACGTCGCCCGGCTGTCGCAGCTGCGCTACGAGGGTGGCCAGGCCAGCTACTACGAAGTGCTCGACGCCCAGCGCCAGCTCTACGCCGCCGAGCAGCAGCAGGTGCAGCGCCGCCGCGATACCTACGTCTCCCTGGTCTCGGTCTATGCCGCCATGGGCGGCGGCTGGATGGTGGACCAGCAGCAACAGAGCAAGACCACCCCCGCACGGGGCGCGTCGCTGGCGGCCGCGACGGCGCCCGCCCAACCCACGCCGCGACAGGACGCCAAGCCATGATCACCGAACAAAGCAAGAAGATCGTCCTGCCGGCGTACCTGGTGCGCCGCTGCGAGGCGTTCCGCATCGTGCAGGGCACCGAACACACCTACGTCGTGCGCGACAAGGTGCAGGGCAAGACCTGGGACTTCGAGCCCTGGCAGTTCTTCATCCTCGAGGTGCTGCCCGGCTGCGAGACGCTGGAAAAGCTGCAGTCGGTGTTCCACGACCGCTTCAACCGCGCCATCACGAAGGTCGAGGTGGAGGCGCTGTTCGCCTCCGTCGCCGACAAGCGCCTGTTCGACGAGTCGGCGCTGCAGCACCCGCTGCTGGCGCCGTTCGCGAAGAAGACCTACGACGTGGTCGATGGCAAGGCGGTGCCGAAGTCGCACGCGGCGGGTCTCGGCCTCGGCGCGGCGGCTGCCGAAGCGCCCAGGGCGGCGCCCGCGGGAGCAGCGGCAGGCAAGGAGCAGCCGGCCGGCATCGAGGACGCTGTGGGGCTGGATTCGAAGGCGGCCACGCGCATGCTGGACCTGTTCGATCCGCGCCCGCTGCTGCGCAAGCTGCTGCCGGTGGTCGCGCCGTTGCGCCACGCCATGTACGCGCTGCCGCTGGTGCTGCTGGTCGCGCTGGTGCTGGTGGGCAAGAACTCGCACCTGCTGGTGGCGGACCTGCAGGCGCTGCATTCGCGCCTCAGCCTCGCCGCGCGCGTGATCTTCGTGCTGCTGACGGTCAACGTGCTGGCGACGATCAACACCGCCTTCGTCGCGCACGCGTTCCGCGTTTCGGTCGAGCGCATTGGCCTGACCCTGCTGCTCGGCTTCATCCCGCGATTCGTCACCCGCATGAGCGGCACGGAGCAGCTCACCCGGCGCGAGACGATGTGGCTGCACGGCGCCAACCTGATCCTGCGCCTGTTCCTGTTCTCGCTCGGCGTGCTGCTGTGGTTCAACACCCGCGATGCCGGCGGCGTGCTGCCGCAGGTCGGGCTGATGTTCGTGCTGACGGTCGGCGCCAGCCTGCTGCTGGAAGCGGCCAACCCGCTCGCCAAGGGCAGCGCCTACTTCCTGCTGGCGGCCTTCCTCAACGAGCCGCACCTGCGCGGCAAGGCGTACAAGGCGCTGGTCAACAAGCTGCGTGGCGGCGTGTACCAGTCGGCCGACAGCACCGCACTGGCGCTGTACGCCCTCGCCACCATCACCTACCTGGTGGGCCTGGTGCTGTTCCTTTCGCTCGGGCTGCTCGAGTGGCTGCTCGGCCACCTGCACCTGGGCGGCTCGGCGGTGATCGTGGTGACGGCGTTCGCCGGCTATCTCCTCTGGCGCAACTACGTCGGCCTGCGCAAGTTCGGCGAAACCTACGAGCGCACCATGCAGTTCGACCGCTGGCGCACGCGCACCCTGCTGGCGGAAGGCCAGGCCGAAGGCGAGGTGGCGCGCAAGCGCCCCAGCTACTGGCGCCGCGCCCTGCTGGTAGGCGGCCTGCTCCTGCTGCTGGTGCCCTATCCGTACGACGTCAGCGGCTCGTTCTCGATCTTCCCGGTGCGCCGCCAGGTGATCTCCACCGACACGCCCGGGCTGGTGGACGAGGTCTATTTCGACGGTGGCGAAGCGGTCAAGGCAGGCACGGTGCTCGCACGCCTCGGCCACGACGACTACCTTGCGCAGGTCAAGGTGCTGGACGCGCAGATCGCCGAGCAGCAGTCGGTGGTCGCCGACCTGCGTGCGCGGCCGCGCCCGCAGGAAGTGGAGGTCGCGCGGCAGGCGCTCAACGTCGCCACCACGCGCGCCGGTTTCAGCCGCGAGAAGGTGCCGCGCGTCGAGAAGCTGTACAAGGCCGGCGCGGTCTCGTTCGAGGACCTCGACGACGCCCGCAACGCGCGCGACACCGACGCGATGCAGGTAGCCGAGAAGCAGGCCGCGCTGGCACTGGCGAGCCTCGGCGCCACGCCGGACGAGATTGCCGCGGCCGAAGCCAAGCTCGCCAGCCTCGAGCAGGAGCGCGGGCTGTACGCCGCAAAGCTCGAGCGCACCGTGCTGCGCATGCCCTTCGACGGCAACATCCTGACCCTGCACTTGAAGGACCGCACCAACAGCTACCTCGACAAGGGCGCGCCGTTCGCCTCGGTGGAGAACACCGGCATCGTCACCGCCGAGATCGAGGTACCCGAGTCCGACGTGCAGTACCTCACGGTGGGTTCGACCGTGCGCCTGCGCCCGGTGGCGTATTTCAACCGCGGCTTCGAGGGCAAGGTCACCCTGATCGACCGCAACGTCACCGCGCAGTCGTTCGGCAGCGTGGTGAAGGTGATCGCCACGATCGACAACCACGACGGCCTGCTGAAGACCGGCATGACCGGCGAGGCGAAGATCGCCAGCGAGACGATGCCGCTGTGGAAGGCGTTCTCGCAGGCCCTCAGCCGCTTTGCCCGCATCGAGGTGTGGTCGTGGATTCCCTGATCGCACGCCGTTCCGGCTGTCGCCATGGCGGAGGCCGGCGGCATGGCTGACCACGGGCCCGCAGCGGGCGTGACCGACGTGGTGGCGGCGGAGTACTTCGCCACCATGCGGCGCTTCCTCGAGGCGCAGCAGCGCGCCATGGCGGCCTTTCTCGGCGCCGCCCCGGCGGGGCTTCCGACCGTGCCAGCGCTGCCC
>JAEZQS010000153.1 GCA_023412995.1 Pseudomonadota bacterium | reverse complement strand
CGCCAGCGGAGCGCGTGGCGACGGACGCCACGCTCACGCGCTGAACGGCGCGAGGCCGAGCGCGCGCCGCAGCGGATCGAGCAACGCACCGTAGCGTGCCGCCTGCGGGATGCCCGCGTGCAGCGGTCGGCGCACCTGGGTCGCGCTGGGCGAATGCACCGCACGCGGGTTCTCGTGGAACGCGAGGCAGGCGGGGTCGAACGGGAGGCCGCAGGCGTCGAGCAGCGCGCGGATGCGCGCTTCGGGTTGCCCCACCAGCTGCTCGAGCACGTTCTCGTGCACGTGCGCCGGGTGGCGCGCGCGCGCGCGGCGGGCGCTGGCGTCGAAGGCGCGCCAGTAGCCGGCGAGGTCGTCGACGGTGCGGCTGTACTCGTTGTTGTAGAGCAGCTGCCGATGGCAGGAAAAGCAGGTTTCCAGCGGATCGCGGCGGGCGAGGACGATGCGCGCCTGCGGCAGCATGGCGCGGATCGCATCCAGGTAGTACCAGTTGTTCGGCAGCTTGTCGGTGAAGCGCGCACGTCGCCGGCGCCAGTGCGCCGTGCGCGCCAGGTAGCGCCCGCCCAGGCGATGCCAGTCCGCCGGCGCCATGTCCCGGACCCAGTGTGGGAAAGGCTGCCCGCGCCGGCGCGACTCCTCGCCGATCACCAGCGGCAAGTCCGGCAGTTCGCCGGCGCCCTCGACCTCGGGGTGGGTGGCGAGGATCTGTTCCACCAGGGTCGAGCCCGATCGCGGCAACCCGACGATGAAGATGACCTCGCTGCCCTGCGCTTCCGCTGCGCCGGCGCGATGTTCGTCGAAGGCGGCATCGACGGCCGCCATGGATGCGGCGAAACCCGCTGCATCCCATTGCCTGCGGCGGCGTGCCAGGGCGTGTGCCCACGCCAGCGCAGCGAGCGAATCGGCGAGTTGCCCCTGCCCGTCGAGCGCCCACGCCAGCGCGAACCCGGTCGCGATGCGGTCGTCATCGCCGGCGCGCGGGTCGTCGAGGGCCGCCTGCAGCTGGCGGATGTCGTCCGTGCCGAAGCGGGTGGTGCGCAGGTCCGCAAGGCCCCACCAGGCCATGCCGGCCCAGGGTCGCGCGGCGAGGATGCGCCGGTATTCCGACGCCGCTTCCAGCGGCTGGCCGGCGACGCGCAGCGCATCGGCCAGCAGGGCGCGTGCCGGGGCATGGGAAGGATCCAGCGCCACCGCCTGGCGCAGCGCGGCCACGGCTTCCGCCGGCCGCACGCAGCGCGTGAGCAGCACCCCGAGGTTGAACCAGGCCAGCGCCAGCGCCGGCTGCAGGGCGCAGCAGCGGCGCAGGGCGGCGATCGCGTCGTCGTAGGCGCCGGCTTCGGCGAGCACCGTGCCGAGGGTGTTCTGGTAGAGCGCATCGTCGGGGCGCCGCGCCACCGCCGCCTGCATCGCGCGCAGCGCTTCCGCATGCCGGCCGCGCTGGCTGGCGATTCCTGCGTGCAGGCGCAGCACCTCCGGCTGTGCGGGATGCGCCGCGAGCACGCCGGCGAGTTCGCGCTCGGCGACGTCGATGCGGCCCGCCTCCAGCGCCTCGGCCGTGGCGACGATGCGCGGGATTGCCGCGGCAGGGAGGCCGTCCAGGCGCGACGCAGGCATGCGCGGCGGGTGCGGCGTCACGGCGCGCGATCCGCCGCGCGATCGCCGCCGCGCGCAGGCGTCGCCACCCCGGTCAATAGCTGTTGACGTCGAAGGTGTCGGCCATCGGCACGTCCGCACCCTCGGCGAGGCGCACCTTGAGCGCGAGGCCATCGCGCGAATCGGCGTGGTTGAGCGCCTCTTCCAGTTCGATCTTGCCTTCCTTGTAGAGGGCGAACAGCGACTGGTCGAAGGTCTGCATGCCGTCCTGCAGGCTGCGATCCATGGCTTCCTTCACCTCGTGCACCTGGCCCCGCCGCAGCAGGTCACGGATGTGCGGCGTGTTGAGCAGGACCTCGACGGCCGGCAGGCGGTGCCCGTCCTTGCCCATCACCAGGCGCTGGCTGATCACCGCCTTCAGGTTGAGGGCGACGTTCATCAGGATGTTCTTGTGCGCCGACTCGGGGAAGAAGTTGAGGATGCGCTCGATGGTCTGGTCGGCGTTGTTGGAGTGCAGCGTCGCCAGGCACAGGTGCCCGGTCTCGGAAAAGGTGATGGCCGCCTCCATGGTGTCGGCATCGCGGATCTCGCCGATCAGGATCACGTCCGGCGCCTCGCGCATCGCGTTCTTCAGCGCCTCGTGGTAGCTGTGCGTGTCCAGCCCCACCTCGCGCTGGTTCACCACCGACTTCTTGTGCCGGTAGAGGTATTCGATCGGATCCTCGATGGTGAGGATGTGGCCGGCGGTGTTGGCGTTGCGGTGGTCGATCATGGAGGCGAGCGTGGTCGACTTGCCCGAGCCGGTGGCGCCCACCAGCAGGACCAGGCCGCGCTTTTCCATGATGACGTTCTTGAACAGCTGCGGCAGGCGCAATTGCTCGATCGACGGGATCTCGCTCTTGATGGCGCGGATCACCATGCCGACCTCGCCCCGCTGCTTGAACACGTTGACGCGGAAGCGCCCCGCGTCCTTGACCGCGATCGCCATGTTCAACTCGAGGTTCTTCTCGAATTGCGGGACCTGGCCCTCGTCCATCAGCGAATAGGCGATCTTCTTCACCATGCCGCTGGGCATGCCGGTGTTGCCGAGCGGATAGAGCTTGCCTTCCACCTTGATGTTCACCGGAGCGCCGGTGGTCAGGAACATGTCCGACGCACCCTTTTCCGTCATCAGTTTGAGGAAATAGCCGATGTCCATCGCGGGTTCTCGCTGGGTGGTCTGGACGGGGCGCCGGACAGGCCCGGTGCGCCGGTTTGCAAAAGGAGGGGCGGGATCAACACAATAGCCGCCCATTCCCGTGCCGAGCATGAAAGTTTATGACACCTGGCAACGGAAAAATCCATGCGCTGGTCGTCGTCGCGGCCACCCTGGTGCTCGCCGCGTGCACGCCGACACGCCCGCCGCTGGACCAGCTCGACGCCGCATCGCGCGCGCTCGGCACCGCCCGCGATGCCGGCGCGCCGCAATGGGCGCTGGCCGAATACCGCGCCGCCGGCAGCCGTTTCGACGAGGCGCAGGCCGCACAGGCGCGCGGCGACTACGACGAAGCCGCGTGGTTCGCGGAAGAATCGCTGGCCGACAGCGAGCTGGCGATCGCACGCTCCAGGCTGACGTCCGCCCGCGAAGCGGTCACGCGCCTGCAGCAGGAAAATGCCGCGCTCGAGCGCGACCTCGCCAGCACCCCGCCGCCGGAGGACATGCCATGAGGCACGCATTCCGCGCCCATCACCTTGCCATGCTGCTGGCCGTGGGCTTCCTTGCCGCCGGCCCGCACGCGCGCGCGGCCGACGATGCCTTCGAGCGCCTCGCCAGCCGCTTCAACCAGCTGGCGAGCGACCCGGATCTGGGCAACCGCGCGCCCGCCGCGCTGGACCGCGCGCGCGCCGCGCTGATGCAGTTGCGCGATGCGCGGCGCAGCGAGCGCGAGCACTGGGCCTACGTGGCGGAACGGCGCATCGATACCGCCCGCGCGACTGCCGAGGCCGCCCGCGCCGAGGATGCGCGCAATGCGCTGCAGCGGGACAGCGACCGCCTGCAACTGGAGCTCGCCCGCCGCGATGCGGCGCAGGCGCGGGCCGAACTCGAGCGCCAGCGCCTGCAGGCGCAGATCCGCGCCGAGGAGGCCGAACGCCTGCGCCAGCAGGCCGAGGCCGCGCGCACCGAGGGCGAGCAGGCACTGGAATCGGCACGCGCCGAAGCCGAACAGGCGCGCCGCATGGCGGCCGCCCAGGCGCGCGCCGCCGCGCTGGCGAAGAAGGAGGCCGAACTCTCGGCCGCGCTGCAGGACGGCGACAAGGTGGCGCCCCGCAAGAAGCCCAAGGGCAAGTAGCCCGCGCGGCGGCGCATTGCCGCCTGTGGGGCGCGAATCCGCGCGCCGCTGCGCTTGGCCCGGCAGGGCGGGTGATCGCGCGCCGAAGGGCGTGCCGGCGTTGCGCGCGCCCGCCGAGGGCGATCCACCCGCGATTGCGCTCTGCCAGGCACCAGGACCCTGGCGCAACGCGTTGATTTTCCTGACTTGACGCAGGATCGACCTAAGGCGCCCACTGCAGCTGCCCCCATCCGCCAGCAGCCGGTTGCCAACGCGGGGGCGGGGGAGTAGCGTTTGAACCCCAGGTGGCCCGGTGTTTTTTCCGGCACCCATCCGGGCCAAGCCTTGCCCATGACAGCAGTGACCGCGACAGGGGATCTCGACGCCTCGAAGCACCGGGGCAGGGACCCCGTGGTCGGACGTTCCCTGGCAGTAGCGTCCGGCCCCCGATCCCGCAACCCTTCCGCTGTCGCTGCCGCGCATCCATGGCAGGCGGTCCTCGTCGCAGGGCCATTCCGCGTCACCTCTGTAGCTCGTCACGCAACGCAGCGCCGCGGCGCCAGCCGCCGCGTCGCTGCGTCTGCTTCATTGCACCCGAGGAGGTCAGCCGATGTTCGAGCAGAACCAGAAAGAAATCGAGGCGCTGATGCAGGCGAATCCGGAATTCCGCAGCCTGTACCAGCGCCACCGGGAACTCGACAGCAAGGTGCGTGACGCCGAGCTGGGAGTCCTGCCGATGGATGACGTGACGCTGCTCAACATGAAAAAGGAAAAGCTGCACGCGAAGGACCGCCTCACTTCCCTGTGGGATTCCCACGCCGGCGCGAACTGACGCGCCCCGTCCTTCGCGGCTGGAGCTGCTCCCGCTTGCGGGAGTGACTCCGCCGCGGTGGCTTGCCGCGACGCGGGCGCTCCGCGCAAGCCGGAACGGCCCGCCTCGCGTGTGATCGCCTCCGCGCCGCCGCCGCGGCGCGACGTGCCGGGCCGGGCGGGAGATGCCCCGCGCCGCGCCCGCCCGTTGCCCTCGGGTATCATGCGCGCACGTTCCCGCACGGGAGCGCCAGCCTGGACGCGCCACTGCCCCGCTGCACGACGTGCCGCCGACAGGGCAGGGGCGCCATGCCCGCGGAGCCCGCATGACGATCACCCACAGCGTCCTCGATCTCATCGGCAACACGCCGATGGTGCAGGCGCAGCGCCTGGACAGCGGCTGCTGCGACCTGTTCCTCAAGCTCGAGAACACCAATCCCGGCGGCTCCATCAAGGACCGCATCGGGCTGTCGATGATCGAGGGCGCCGAACGTGCCGGCCGCATCCAGCCCGGCGCGACCCTGGTCGAGGGAACAGCGGGTAACACCGGCCTCGGCCTCGCCCTGGTGGCGCAGGCGAAGGGTTATCGCCTCATCCTTGTCGTTCCCGACAAGATGAGCCGCGAGAAGATCTTCAACCTCAAGGCGATGGGCGCCGAGGTCGTGCTGACCCGGTCGGACGTCGCCAAGGGCCATCCGGAGTACTACCAGGACCTGGCCGAACGCATCGCGCGCGAGATACCGGGCGCGTACTTCATCAACCAGTTCGGCAACCCGGACAATCCGCTCGCGCACGAGCTGGGGACGGGGCCGGAAATCCTCCGGCAGATGGACGGCCGCGTCGATGCGATCGTGTTCGGCTGCGGCTCGTCCGGGACCATGACGGGCCTGTCGCGCTTCTTCGCGCGCGAATCACCCGACACCCGCTTCATCCTTGCCGACCCGGTCGGATCGATCCTCGCCCAGTACATCAACGAGGGCACCCTCTCGACCAAGTCGGCGAGCTGGATGGTCGAAGGCATCGGCGAGGACTTCCTCCCCGCGATCAGCGATTTCTCGCGCGTCGCGAAGGCCTATGCGATCAGCGACCGCGAGAGCTTCCTCACCGCGCGCGAGCTGCTGGAGAAGGAAGGCATCCTCGGTGGTTCGTCGACCGGCACCCTGCTGGCTGCCGCGCTCAGGTACTGCCGCGAGCAGGCGGCGCCACAGCGCGTGGTCACCCTCGTCTGCGACACCGGCAACAAGTACCTGTCGAAGATGTACAACGACTACTGGATGCTGGACAACGGCTTCCTCGACCGCCAGCAGTACGGCGACCTGCGCGACCTCATCCTGCGCCCCTACGCGCAGAAGGACACCGTCGTGGTCGCCCCGCACGAGCTGCTGGTCACCGCCTACAACCGCATGAAGCTCTACGACGTGTCGCAGCTGCCGGTGATGGACGGAGAGGCGATCGTCGGCATCCTCGATGAGTCGGACCTGCTGCTGCACGTGCACGCCGATGCCGCGCGCTTCACCGATCCGGTGTCCACCGCGATGGTGCGAAAGCTGCAGGTGCTCGACGTCGGCTCGCCGATCGAGGCGCTGATGCCGGTGTTCGAGGCAGGGCATGTCGCCATCGTCATGGATGGCGGGAAGTTCCTCGGATTGATCACGCGGATCGACCTGCTGAACTACCTGCGCCGGCGGACAGGGTGAGCTGCGCCCGGTTCCCGACGCGGCGATCCTTCCCTGCCGCCTGACATGGCTGCCACTGGCATGCGGGTTGGCGGCGCACCGGCGATCTGGTGCTGCGGGGACCCCCGCCATGCCGCGGACCCCGCATGCGAGGCGTCGGCACCGACTCTCCCGATCTCCTGATCCAACCCGGAACCTGACCCCATGAGCAAGCCCACGCGACGTCAAGACCACGGCATCGGCACCCGCGCCATCCACGCCGGCCAGGAGCCCGACCCTTCCACCGGCGCCATCATGACGCCGATCTACGCCACCTCGACCTACGTGCAGGAAAGCCCCGGCGTGCACAAGGGCTACGAGTATTCGCGCACGCAGAACCCGACGCGCATGGCATTCGAGCGCTGCGTCGCGGATCTCGAGGGCGGGCGACAGGGATACGCGTTCGCGTCAGGCCTGGCGGCAGCGGGGACCGTGCTGGAACTGCTCGATGCGGGCAGCCACGTGATCGCGATGGACGACCTCTACGGCGGCAGCTACCGCCTGTTCGAGCGGGTGCGCCGCCGCAGCGCCGGGCTCGATTTCAGCTTCATCGACCTCAACGACGCAGCGGCGCTGAAGGCGGCATTGAAGCCGGATACGCGCATGATCTGGGCGGAAACGCCGACCAACCCGATGCTCAAGCTGGTGGATCTTGCAAAGGTCGGTGCTTTCGCCAGGAAGCACGGCCTCCTGTTCGTGGTCGACAACACGTTCTCCTCCCCCGTGCTGCAGCGTCCGATCGAATACGGCGCCGACATCGTCGTGCATTCGGCCACCAAGTACCTCAACGGCCACTCGGACATGGTCGGCGGGGTCGCCGTCGTCCGTGACGACGACGGCCTGACCGAACGGATGGCCTTCCTGCACAACTCGGTCGGATCGATCCTCGGCCCGTTCGACTCGTTCCTCGCCTTGAGGGGACTGAAGACCCTCCACCTGCGCATGCAGGCGACCTGCGCCAACGCACTGGCGCTGGCGCAATGGCTGGAGAAGCATCCCGCCGTCGAGCGCGTCGTCTATCCCGGCCTGAAATCCCATCCGCAACATGCCCTGGCGAAAAGGCAGATGGATGGTTTCGGCGGGATTGTCACGATCGTGGTGCGCGGCGGCCTGCGCAAGGCCCGCAAGGTGCTGGAGCGCTGCGAGCTGTTTGCGCTGGCCGAGTCGCTCGGCGGCGTCGAGAGCCTGATCGAGCACCCGGCGATCATGACGCATGCGTCGGTCCCGCCCGCCAACCGCAAGCGCCTTGGCATCAGCGACGGCTTGATCCGGCTGTCGGTGGGGGTGGAAGACGTCGCCGACCTGCGCGCCGAGCTGGAGCGGGCGCTGGCTTAATCGGCGACTGGCTCCTTCACGTCCACCGTCGTATCGATCCCGCCATCCAGCCAGGCGACGTGCTCCTGCACGATGCCGACATGCAGCCGGTGCGTGCCGGGCGCGAAGGGGCCGATGTCGAGCGCCACGGTGGCGGTCTCGCCTGGCTGCAACGCGGCGGGCAATGCACTGCGCCCCTCCCAGCGTGATGGTGCCTCTCCCGTGGCGTGCGCTCCGAGGACGATCGGGAACGGTACCAGGCCCGGCGTCGTTCCCGGCCACGCCACGTGCGTGCGATTGGTCACCTGCACCTGCAGTCGCAACGGCATACCCGCCTGCACGACCAGCGGCCCCCGTGGCGCCAGCAGCCGGACCGGTGCCAGTCGATCGCCCGGCGCAAGCCGCGTCAGGCTGGCGAGGGGTATCGATCGATCCGTTGCGAATGCGTCCAGCGCCGGTCCCTTTTCCACGAACAGGGCAATCGCCTCGCCTTGGCCCAAGGGGGACGGCCGCTCGATCGCGACGGCCTGCATGACTGCCGGAACCGGGGCGCCGACAGGGGCGACCAGCGCCTGCCTGCACGGGACCCCGGGTGGAGCGGTGTAGGCCAGCAAGGGATACAGCCGCCACGCGAGATCGGCCTGGTGCCACGCATCCAGGCGTGGATCGAGTCGAACGCAGGGCCGAACCCGCGCCGTGGCCGCAAACCCGGCCGCCGCGTCGACGACATCGCGCTTGCCGGCGTAGTAGCGGCTACCCGGCAGGACCGTGATGGCCCACGCCATCGCGGCGCCTGCGAGGTTGGACGCGAGAATGATGCCAAGGCTCGAGCCAGGCGAGCGGCGCAGCGCCAGGACGAGCAATCCGGTTGCCGCCGTGAACGCGATCGCGGCCACGAGCCAGGGCGAACCCGCCTGCGCGATGCGCCAGACCAGGTACAGGGCGGTGCCGTTGACGAAGTTCCAGTTGCTCCGCGCCGCGGGCGCCATCTGCGTGTAGGCCATGGCCGCGAGGGCGATTCCGCCAAGACCCACGGCCAGCGCCCACGCGAAGTCGCGGCGGATCCGCCCGTGCGTCCCCTGCAGCAGGTGGACGCCGCCGAATGCGACCAGCGGCACGACGGTAGGCAGTGCGTAGCGGCCATAGGCCAGCTGGTCGGCGCGGAAGGGGGGAACGAAGAAGGCTGCCGTCACCACCAGCGCCACGGCAAAGGCGAGATAGCCTGCCACCAGCACGGGGACTTCCGGTGCCCGGCGAATGCCGCCCTGGCGCCACCGCGTTCGCAGCATCCTGGCAGTGGCAATCGCACCGGTCACGACCAGTCCGAATGACGCGACCACGGCCTCGGTGGCGCTTCCAGCGAGGTTTGCAAGGAGCCACAGCCAACCGCCGGGGGCGCGCAAGTGCGCCAGCATCAGCGCGATCGAATACCCGCCACCCTGGCCCGAACGGCCTGCCGCGTGCTCGAGTGGCCCGTGCAAGGCACCCACCAGCAAGGCGACCGCCCAGGCCAGCGCAAGCAACCGGCGGTAGCGCGGGTTCGCGATGGCGTGGAGGGTCAATGCCAGCAGTACCGGGAACGCCATGGTCGCACCGCGGGGGTGCACCAGGAACAGGAATCCGGCGAGCAACCCGACTGCGATCGCGACGGTCGCACGGGGCCTGAACAGCAGCGTCGCGGCACAGGCAAGCAACCAGGCGAAGGCCGGTACCAGCGCGTTCTCGGACATTGCAAGCTGGCTGAGCAGCAGCACCGATGCGTGGCAGGTGGCCGCCAGTGCAGCGGCCGCGTGGGCGGACGCTGGCGCGGCAGGCCACACCAGCCGCGTCAGGCGGAAGAGCGCGAACGGCGTCGAAGCGACCAGCATCGCATTGACCAGCAAAGCGAGGTGGTAGGCGGCGACCGGCGATGCATGCGGCAGGAAAGCAGGGAGCAGCAGCAGGCTGTATCCGGCGTAGTAACCGCTGCCCGGATTGAATGCGGCCTGGCCGGAGAGCAACGCCGCGCCGAGGAGATAGGAGCCTTCATCGGCCATCACCTGCGGCCCGGCCAGGAAAAGCCCGGCTGCGGCAATCAGCACGAACAGCCCGAGGGCTCCCATCCGCAGCAGGCGGGGCGACGTGCCGCGTTGTGGCCGGGCAGGCGGCCCGTCCGCCGCCGCAGCGGTGCTGGCCTGCACGGCAGCCATCAGTGCGGGCCCGGCGATCCGGGCGCGACGGCGGCCGCGGGTGCGGGAGCGCATTGGGCTTCTGCCTGCAGGGCGTCGCCTGCGGTGAAGCGTTCTCGTTCCGCACGGCCGGCGGGGCTGAGCGAAACCGTCGCGAACAGCGGAAACTCGCGCATCTGGAAGCAGGGCGGCTGCGCGGCCGCTCGTGCGACCGGCAGGCGCTGTGCGCGCAGCCTGGCGACCGTTCGCGGATCGACCGGCCAGATCATGGAGGCGAGCACCGGGTCGTACCAGGGCAGAACCACCGCATCGACCTCGCCGGCAAGCAGCACGTGCCGGATGTTGGCGGGGAACGCATCGGTTCCCAACCGGCCCGGGCTGAGTTCGCGCATGGGACGGGACCACCTCGTGCTCGCGATGGCGACATTCTTGTCTCCGCCGATGTTGTAGCTGGCGAGGCCCGCCAGTGGAACGACGTAGCTGGCGAGGAAATTGTTCGCGAAAGGTGCGAAGAAGAGGCGGCCGTGTGCGCCGGCGACTTCGCGCAGGACCGGCACGAACGTCGCGGCAATCGCGTCCGCCTTGCGCCGGTTGGCGACGCCATCGCGCAGCACGCGCGGTACATGCGGCACGAAGGCCGCCAGGAGCACGCCGGCCAGGGTGAAAGCGAGCACGGGCCTCGTGCGCAGGCGCACCAGCCACAGCACCGCCAATCCCCATAGCCCCGCTTCACCCAGGGCGATCCAGCGGTAACTCGCGCGCATCTGGCTGAACCCCGGCACATGCATCGACAAGGCAGCCGATCCGGTCGGCCCCAATGCATACTGCGCCGGCATCGTCTGGACGGTTTCCGGTACGCCAAAGGCCTCTTTCGTCACGTTGACCTTCAGCGACGGGCCGAGCGAAAGGTAGGTTCCCACGATTGCGAGCGCCAGCAGGATCCACGCATCGGTGCGCTGGCGGGCGAACAGCCATCCCGCCAGGCCGGCAACCAGCAGCGGCGCCATGAACGTCGTCATCCAGACCGAGCCATCGCCCCAGTACATGGCTGGACTGCGCGCCGTGCTCAGGCCAAGCCAGTCCCAAAGCGCGTGCTTGCCTCGCGTGGGCTGCAGGAGCATGACGACATCCACGCCCCAACCCCGGAAGAAATCCAGTGGAGCGGTCGCGTAGTCCTCGCCACCGATGTACGCCATGTACAGGCCGTAGGCGAGCGCAAACCCGGCCGCCATGGCAGGGGCGACGAACGCCAGCAGCCGCCGCCGCGGAATGTCCGCCGCAACGGCGCTGCCCAGCCAGAAGACGGCACAGGCGACGGCGAACATCATGAACGTGTAGCCATCCATGAAGAGGGAAACGACGCAGGCCATCCAGAACGCGAGCGCGGTCGCCGCCCACTCGATGCGACTCCGGGCCTCGAACAGCTTGCGCGCCGCATGGAGGTAGAGCGGAAGCAGGGCGAATCCCAGCGACAGCATCGAATAGGCGACGTGCTGCCATATCATCGGCAGCGACAGCCACAGCAACCCGGCCGCGATCGCCAGCACGGGCGGGGCGCCGAGGCTGCGCGCAAGCGCCATGGCTCCCCACAAGGCGAGCGCGAGCCAGCAGACGATCGTCAGGGTGTAGGCATCGATCGCGGCAATGCCGAGCCACCGGATGAACAGGCCTTGCAGGAAGGTGGCGGGTAGCCCGAATGCGATGGGCGCCGGATGCGGAAAGCCGATGTCACGGGCGTAGACCGAAAGGTGGTCGGCATTGGCATACGACTGCGCGAAGCCCGACGCCCACAGGGACTGTCCCAGCGTCGGGACCGTCAGCCACGGCACGGCGCCGCAAAAGACGCATGCGCACGCCAGCGCCGCGGCAAACGCCAGGATCGTCGCCAGGGGCCGGTCTGCGCTCGCAGGCAGCGTGCTGGACAACCCGTGCTTCATGCCGTGGACCCTGCGCGTGGCATCCGCCGAAGGCGCATCGTGGCGTTCCGGCAGCCATCCAGCGCGTGCCGGGAGAAGCCTTTGGCCACCCCGCGATGGCCCGCGCGTCCGCTGCAGCGCGATGTCATCCGGAGGTGACGCTGGCGAGGAGCGCAGCGGCAGTCGCGGCGGCCATCAGGACGCGAGCTCGGCCAGGTCCCTGAAACACGCGAGCGCCGCGGGATTCGCCAGCGCATCGGTGTTCTTCACCGCGCGCCCATGGATGACTTCGCGCACGGCGATCTCGGTGATCTTGCCGCTGATGGTGCGCGGGATGTCGGCGACCTGCAGGATCTTCGCCGGCACGTGGCGCGGGGTCGTGTTGGCGCGGATCTGCTGCACGATGCGCTGGCGCAGCTCGTCGTCCAGTTGCAGGCCCTCGCGCAGGCGCACGAACAGCACCACGCGTTCGTCGTCGCCCCACTGCTGTCCGACCGCCACCGACTCGAGCACCTCGGGCACCTGCTCGACCTGGCGGTAGATTTCGGCCGTGCCGATGCGCACGCCACCAGGGTTCAGCGTCGCGTCGGAGCGGCCGAAGATGACGATGCCGTCATGCTCGGTGAGCATGGCATGGTCGCCGTGGCACCACACGCCGGGCACGCGCGAGAAGTAGGCGGCCCGGTACTTCTCGCCCTCCGGATCGTTCCAGAAGAACACCGGCATCGAAGGGAATGGCGCGGTGCAGGCGAGTTCCCCCTTCTCGCCGCGCACCGGCCTGCCTTCCTCGTCGAGGATCTCGACCTTCATGCCCAGGCCGCGGCATTGCAGTTCGCCGCGATAGACCGGCAGCAGCGGGTTGCCGAGGGCGAAGCAGGAAATGATGTCGGTGCCGCCGGAGATGGAAGCGAGCAGCACGCGATCCTTGACGTCCCGGTAGACGTAGTCGTAGCTCTCGGGGGCGAGCGGTGAACCGGTCGAGAGGATGGTGCGCAGGTTGAGCAGCTTGTGCGTGGCCGCCGGCCGGACGCCGGCCTTCTCGCTGGCGGAAATCCATTTCGCACTGGTGCCGAAGATGCTGATGCCGACCTCGTCGGCGAGGTCCCACAGCGCGCCGGGGTCGGGATACGTAGGGGAGCCGTCGTACAGCACCAGCGTGGCGCCGGCGGCAAGGCCGGAAACCAGCCAGTTCCACATCATCCAGCCGCAGGTGGTGTAGTAGAAGAACCGGTCCTCGCGCTTGAGGTCGGTGTGCAGCACCAGTTCCTTGAGGTGCTGGATCAGCGTGCCGCCGGCGCCGTGCACGATGCACTTGGGAACGCCGGTGGTGCCGGAGGAATACATGATGTAGACGGGGTGTTCGAACGGCAGCGGGACGAACTCCGGTGCGTGCTCGCCCGCCGCGGTGAAGTCCGGCCACGACACCGCGCCGCGCAGTCCATCGAGCGCCAGTGCCTCGCCGCTGTAGGGAATGACGACGAGGTGTTCCACGCTCGGCAGTTCGTCGAGCACGCCGCGGATGCGTGCCAGGCAATCGAAGCGCTTGCCACCGTAGCCGTAGCCGTCGGCCGTGAAGAGCACCTTGGGGGCGATCTGTCCGAAGCGGTCGACCACGCCGCGCAAGCCGAAATCCGGCGAACAGGAAGACCACGTCGCGCCGATCGAGGTCGCCGCCAGCATCGCGATCACGGCTTCGGGCATGTTGGGCAGGAAACCGGCGACGCGGTCGCCGACGCCGACGCCCGCCTCCTTCAGCGCATGCGCGAGGCGCCCGACTTCCCCGTGCAGTTCGGCGTAGGTGAGTTCGCGCCGGTGTCCCCATTCGTTGCGGAACACGATGGCCAGGCGCTCGTCGCGGTAACGCAGCAGGTTCTGCGCGAAATTGAGCGTGACGTTGGGAAACCAGTGCGCGCCCGGCATGCGGTCGCGGCCTTCCACGACGGGTTCGTGTTCGCCATGGGCCCGAATGCCACAGAATTCCCACACCAGCTGCCAGAACCGCTCCGGCTGGCGCACGGAAAAATCGTACAGCGGCGCGTAGCGGCGAATGTCCTCGTTACCGGTGCTTTCCCGCACGAACCGCATGAAGCGGTTGAGGTTGGAGCGCTCGATGCGATCGCTCCCGGGTTCCCAGATCGGCTTGTTCATCGACGCCCCGGCAAGAAGGTGCGCGCCGCCTCCATGGATCGTCGAATGGACACCGCGCTGCGCCGTCGATTCGCGCTCGATGCCGTCGCATTGCAGCGGCCGATTCCCCATGAAGCCGCGGGCGCGGTCATTCGCCGGGATTATCCTGCATGGCCGCCGGTCATGCCAGCACGGCAGGACAAAACGCAAGACGCC
>JAEZQS010000132.1 GCA_023412995.1 Pseudomonadota bacterium | reverse complement strand
CCGGAAAGCGCCGCTGCGGATCGCCTGCAGCCGCTCGCCGCCGTCGCCCCGCCATCGCGACCTGCTGGCGCCACTCGGACCGGGCGAGCGGCTTCCGCTCGGCTCCTCGCTCAAGTTCGTGCGCATTGCCGCCGCCGAGGCCGACGTCTACCTGCGCCTGGGCGCCACGTCGGAGTGGGACACGGCGGCCGGCCAGTGCGTGCTGGAAGAAGCCGGCGGCGCCGTGTTCGACCTGGCCGGCCGCCCGCTGCGCTACAACACGCGTGCGTCGCTGGACAATCCCGAGTTCGTCGCCGTGGGCGATCCGCGGGCGGACTGGTCGCCTCTGCTGGCGCCGGCGCATGCGGGTGCACCGTCGTCCTCCGCAGGCGGCACCCACTCGTGAGCGACACGCCGGCCGCCCCGATCGAGGACCTGCTCGCCATCATGGCGCGCCTGCGCGACCCCGACGGCGGGTGCCCGTGGGACGTGGCGCAGACCTTCGACACCATCGCGCCGTACACGATCGAGGAAGCCTACGAGGTGGCCGACGCCATCGACCGTGGCGACTTCGACGACCTGCGCGACGAACTCGGCGACCTGCTGCTGCAGGTGGTGTTCCATGCGCGCATGGCGCAGGAACAGGGCCGGTTCGGCTTCGACGACGTGGTGGGCGCCATCTGCGACAAGCTGCGCCGCCGCCATCCCCACGTGTTTGGAGAAAACGCGGGGCAGGCGTCGGCCAATCCGGGCTGGGAAGCGCTGAAGGCGGCGGAGCGCGCCGGCCGCGGCGATGCCGACGCCAGTGCGCTGGCCGGCGTCTCGCGCGGACTGCCGGAGTGGCGGCGCGCGGTCAAGCTGCAGGAGCGGGCAGCGCGCGTGGGTTTCGACTGGCCCGATCCGACGCCGGTGCTGGCCAAGCTGGCGGAGGAACTGGAGGAGGTACGGACCGAATTCGCGGCAGGGGCCGACCCGGAGCGGCTGACCGACGAGATCGGTGATGTCCTTTTCGTGTGCGCGAACCTCGCCAGACACGCGGGCGTGGACGTCTCGCGGGCGCTGCGACACGCCAACGCCAAGTTCGAGCGTCGCTTCCGGCGCATGGAAGCCCTCGCCGGGATTGACGGCGGGGCACTGGCCGGGCGTACGCTTGGCGAACAGGAAGCCTTGTGGCATCGCGTGAAGGACGAGGAACGCGGCGGATAGCCCTTCCGGGCTTCGTCCGCCGCCGGAGCGGCGACCGCATCGCCGGGCGCAACACGGAGGTCGACATGTCCGCTCATCCACGTCATCGCCTGCGCCTGGCCGCGCTCGCCACCGCCGCGCTGGCCAGCACGCCGGCCCTTGCCCTCGACGGCGTCGTCGGGCCGGGCAACTGCAACGAGGCTGGCCTTGCAGCCGTCGTGGCCCAGGTCGACGGCGCGGGCGGCGGCACGATCACCTTCGACTGCGGCAGCGCGACCATTGCGCTCACGGCCGCACTCCAGGTCGCCAACACGGTGACGATCGACGGTGGCGGCGCCATCACGCTGGATGGTGGCGGCGCGTCGGCGTTCGTGCAGGTGTACGCCAGCGCGCAAGTCACGCTCGTGGGGCTGACACTGCAGCACGGGGTGTTCGACGGCGTGCATGCGCTGGAGAACTTCGGCACGCTGCGCCTGGATCGCGTGCGCATGCGCGACAACATCGATGACGGCCCGCCGGTGGCGAACTACGGCCTGCTGCAGGTCCAGCGCAGCAGCTTCAGCGGCAATGCCGCGACATCGTCCAGCGCCGACGGGGGCGCCATCGCCAACATCGGCGGCGAACTGCAGGTCGAGGCCAGCACGTTCAACGCCAACACGGCCGGGCGCAATGGCGGCGCCATCTATTCCGATTCGTTGCTCACGATCCGCAATGCCACCTTCACCGGCAACGAGGCCTTCGGCGGGGGAGCGGTGTTCCAGGCCTCCGGCCTCGGCAGCATCGAGTACGCGACCATCGTCGCCAACAGCGCCACCTTCGGCGCCGGGCTGTACAACGAGGGCGGCAGCGGCGGCACGCTCACCATCGGCCGCTCGATCGTCAGCGCGAACGCGGACGGCAACTGCGACGGCGTGCTTGCCAGCAGCGGCTACAACCTCAGCAACGACACCGGCTGCGGCGGCGCCTTCACCGGCCCCGGCGACCTGATCGGGCAGTCGCTGCCGATGGGAAGCCTCGCCGACAACGGCGGACCCACGCTCACCATGCTGCCGCTGCCCGGCAACCCCGCCATCGACCACGTACCGGACGCGCAATGCCTGCTCGCCGCCGACCAGCGCGGCGCGAGCCGGCCCGCCGGCCCGGGGTGCGACAGCGGAGCGGTTGAAGCGGGCGCGGTGCTCGACGTGATCTTCATCGACGGCTTCGACGGCTTCGGCGCCCCGCCGCCATGAACGATGTGCTCGTGCCGGAGCGCGCAGCCGCGAATCCAGGAGCCGGCTTGAGCCGCGACCTGAAGGGCGTGAACGTTTTCCACGAACGCCACGTAGAAGCAAGGCGCGGGGCCGCAGAATCCCTGCGCGGCAACGGCTTCCACGTGTAGTCCGGCCGCGCCCCCCCGCGGCCCGCACCCCGCGCAACCCCATCCCCGATGTGGGGTGTCGGCTCCCGCGAAAGCATGGCCTCTGCCAGCGGTTCCCGCAGGGAGCTCACCGTGCGCGTGGCCTGGACATAAACCCTTGCCGGCTGCCGCGCATCCCACCGGGACATCCCACAGGAGATCGCCATGCCGCGCTCGCCGCTGTTGCTGCTCGCCCCCCTTGCCATGCTGCCGTTGCTGGCGCAGGCCGACGACTGCGCCTTCACCGCCACCCGCAGCCTCGACATCGACGGCGCGGGCCTTGCCTCGCTGCGCCTGGACACCGGCGCGGGCGACCTCGACGTGGTGGGTGTCGCGGGGCTTGCCCGCATCGAGGTGCGCGGCAAGGCCTGCAGCAGCGAGGAAGAGGCGCTGGCGGGCATCGTGCTGGAACAGGCCCGCGAGGGCAGCAGCGTGCGCGTGTCCACCCGCATTCCGGACGAAGGGTATTCGTGGCGGTTGTTCGGCAGCCACTATGCCTACATGGACGTGGAGGTACGGATGCCGCAGGCGCTGGCGCTGGCCTTGCGCGATTCGTCGGGCGACCTCGACGTCAGCGGTGTCCATGGCGGGCTGGAACTCACCGACAGCTCGGGTGACATCACCCTGCGCGACCTTGCCGGTACGGTGACCCTCGCCGACAGCTCGGGCGACATCGACCTGCGCGGCGCCACCGGCGACGTGCGCGTGCGCTCGGACAGTTCCGGCGACATCGACCTGGTGGACGTCCGCGGCAACGTGGAGGTGACGCAGGACAGCTCCGGCGACATCGACATCCGCGACGTGACCGGCAATGCGGGCGTCGGCAGCGACAGCTCGGGCGACATCGGGTTTTCGAAGATCGGCGGCGACGTCGAAGTCGGCGCGGACGGTTCGGGCGACATCGAGGCCAGCGACGTGCGCGGCAAGCTGACGGTGGACCGCAAGGCCGGCGGTCGCGACAACATCGGCTATTCGCGCATCGGCGGGGCAGTCAGCCTGCCGCCGGAAGGCTGAGCGGAAACGCCAGCCGGAAACCGCGCCAGCGCACGCGTGCAGGCATGAAAAGAGGGCGGGCCACAGGCC
>JAEZQS010000128.1 GCA_023412995.1 Pseudomonadota bacterium | reverse complement strand
GCGCAGGGACGCGATGTCGGCGGGCGCCGGCGGCCCGCCAGCATCGGAGAGCCGTCGCCAGCGCGCCAGCAACCGCCCGGTGTCGCGCGCCATCACCTCGTCGAGGGCGCGGCGCAGGTCGTGCAGTTCGGACATGGGGTGTTCGGGCAAACCGGTGGTGGATTGAAGCACAGCGCGTCCCGCCGGCGACGCAGGACAGCCATAGGTGCGGCCTTTCGCAGCGATCCGCAAGTTCGATTTCCCGCCAGCCTGCCGGCGCGCTACGCTGGCTGTCCATCCCGTGAAGGAGCGCCACCATGGCCATCGACATCGGCATCGCGAAGAAGGACCGGGAAGCGATCGCGAAGAACCTCGCGAAACTTCTGGCCGACACCTATTCGCTCTACCTCAAGACCCACGGCTTCCACTGGAACGTGACCGGGCCGATGTTCAACACCCTGCACGTGATGTTCGAGACGCAGTACAACGAATTGTGGACGGCTGCGGACCTGATTGCCGAACGCATGCGCGCACTTGACGTGTACGCGCCTGGCTCCTACACCCAGTTCGGCAAGCTGACCTCCATTGGCGAGGAAACCGGCGTGCCGGAGTGGAAAGCGATGGTGCAGCAGCTGGTGGAAGGCCATGAAACGGCCGCGCGCACCGGGCGCGAGGTGTTCCGCGTCGCCGATGCCGCCGACGACCAGCCGACGGCCGACCTCGCGACCCAGCGCATGCAGGAACACGAAAAGACCGCCTGGATGCTGCGCTCCCTGCTGAAGTAGGCCCGCGCGGGGTGCCGCATCCCGCTCGCGCGGCATGGTTCAGCCCGGGCGTGCCCCGTCGCTGGTTTCCGCGCCGGCGAGGATTTCGCGCGCCAGCACGAGCGCTTCGGCGAGGTCGCTGGCGAACCGCAGCGTCTGACCGTCGGGCGCGACGCCCATGTCGGCCAGCACGGTCGCGGGCTGCGGCTGCAGGCCGGTGAAGACCAGCGCGATGCGTTCGCGCCGGCAACGCTCCACCAGGTTGGCGATCGCGGTGGCGCCCGAGGCGTCGATGAGCGGCACCTGGCGCAGGCGCAGGATGAACACCCGCGGCGGGCGCCCGAACGCGCGCAGCACGTCGTCGATGCGGTTGGCCACCGCGAAGAACAGCGGGCCGGAGACGCGGTAGGCCTCCACGCCCGGCGGCAGCTGCGCACGCTCGTCCACCACGGGCTCGCCAGCCAGGTCGTCCTGGTCGGCTTCCACCCAGCGGCCGTCCGATTCGAGCGACACCATCTCGCTCATGCGGTACATGAAGAGGAAGGCAGCCATCACGACGCCGACCTGCACCGCCAGTGTGAGGTCGAACAGGACCGTCAGCACGAAGGTGACCACCAGCACCAGGCGATCGCCGACCGGCGATCGCATCAGCTGGCGGATGCGATCGATCTCGCTCATGTTCCAGGCCACCACCAGCAGCAGCGCGGCCATCGCCGGCAGTGGCACCTGGTTGGCCAGCGGCGCCGCAGCCAGCACGAACAGCAAAATGAACAGCGCATGCGCCATGCCGGCGACCGGCGTGCGTCCGCCGGCGCGCACGTTGGTCGCGGTGCGCACGATGGCGCCGGTGGCGGGCAGGCCGCCCACGAGGGCGGAAGCCGTGTTGGCCACGCCCTGCGCAACGAGTTCGCAGTTGGAGCGATGGCGGCCGCCGCTCATGCCGTCGGAGACCACCGCCGACAGCAGCGACTCCACGCCGCCGAGGAAGGCGATCGTGAAGGCGCTCGGCAGCAGTTCGCCCAGCCGCGAGAGGTCGAACGCCGGCAGGTGCGGCACCGGCAGCTCGCGCGGGATCGGACCGAAGCGCGACACGACGGTGTCCACGGGCAGCTCCAGCAACAGTGTCGCCAGGGTCGCCACCACCACGCCGATCAGGAACCCGGGCCAGTTCGGCCGCCAGCGGCGCATCGCCAGCAGCAGCGCCAGCGTACCCGCGGCCAGCAGGGCGGCGGACGGGTTGATGGTGCCGATGTGCGCCGCATAGGCGTGCCAGCGGCCGAGGAAGTCCGCCGGCACCGTCGCGATGTCCAGGCCCAGCAGGTCCTTGATCTGGCTGCTGAAGATGCTGACCGCGATGCCTGCCGTGAAACCCGTGATCACGGGCTGCGGCATGTACTTCACCAGCGTGCCGAGGCGCAGCAGCCCTGCCAGCACCAGCATCGCGCCCGCCATCAGGGTCGCCACCAGCAGGCCGTCGTAGCCGAACTCGGCGATCACGCCGAACACCACTGGGATGAAAGCCGCGGTCGGGCCGCCGATCTGCACGCGCGAACCGCCGAGGAACGAAATCAGGAAGCCGGCCACGATGGCGGTGTGCAAGCCGACCGCCGGCGAGGCGCCGGAGGCGATGGCGAGCGCCATCGACAACGGCAGCGCGACGATCGCGACCGTCAATCCGGCCAGCACGTCGCCGCGCAGGTCACCCCAGCCGTAGCCGCGCCGAAGCAGGCTGAAGGTCTTCGGCACGTACAGGTGCCAGGCAGGCGCGGGCGACTCGGACGGGCGGGCGGACATGGGGCTGCCGGTCGGGAAAGCGCGATTATGCCGGCTCGGTCGTCCCGCGCGGGATGGCACGTTGTCGCCCCACTCGCCCCCAGCCCCTAGCCCTGGCTCCCAGCCCCAGCCCCACCTACAGCTTGCGCCGTGGCGGCACCAGCAGGTCGCCGAACAGCAGGCCGGCCACGATCGCGACCAGAAGCGTCACCAGCGTGATCGCCGTGTCGAGTCCGAGCAGGACGTCGCGTTCGAACACGAAGCTGAGGGTGCGGAACCCGACGCTGCCCGGCACCAGCAGGATGATGCCGGGTTCGCGCACCAGTGCACCGGGACGCTGCACGAGGCGCGCGAAGACGTTGCTGGCGGCGCCGACGGCGAGGCTTCCGGCAAACACGCCGAAGGCCGGCGATACCGCCTGGCCGCCGAACTGCGCGCAGGCGTAACCCAGCACCACCGAACCCACCACCACCGGCACGTAGCGCCGCGGGCTGCCGAACAGCACGGCGAAGGCGCAGCCGCCCGCCAGCACGGCGACCCACTCCGTCCATTCCGGCACCGGCACGTCGCGCACGCCCGCCGGGATCCAGCCGATCAGGGTGCACAGCTGTGCGGCCGCAATGGTGCCGAAGGCCAGTTTCAGCAGGGTCGCGACCGCGCCCATGGTGCGCGCCGTGCCGGAAATGAGGTGCTGGCTGGACAGCTCGCGCACGGCGGTCGTCAGCGTCATGCCGGGCATCAGCACGATCAGGCTGGCGATCACCACCGAGCGCACCGCGACGGGCGTGACGAACACCGCCACGGCCGTGACCACGAGGGTCGCCAGCAGTGCCGCCAGCGCTTCGGCCGCGGCCGCGATGTTGGGCCGGCCCACGGCGAGGTGGAACACCAGGCCGATCAGCAGTCCGATCACCGTCGCCACCGCGACGCCGGCCCAGGCGGTGTGGAGGATCGCGGCAATGCTGCCGGCCGACACGCCGTAACTGCCGACGACCGCGGCCTGGTAGAGCGGCGAGCGTGCGCTGGCGCCGATCTCGCGCAGGCGCCGGCGGCCCTCGGCGAGGTCGAGGCGGCCGGCAATCACGTCATCGCCGATTTCATCCACCAAGCAGAGGCGCTTCAGGTTCACCTCGCCCGGCGGCATGCGCACCACCTTGGTGATCTCGGCCAGTTCGTCCTCGCGCGAGGCGTCGGAAAACGACAGCACGATGGAGGTCGGCGTGGAAAGCACGTTGCAGACCAGCCCGATGCGCGCACTCACCAGGTTGATGACGTCTTCCAGCCGGGGCGCCGCGGTGCCGTATTCGTGCAGCCGCCGCGACAGCTCCACGACGAATCCGATGCGCTGGTCGAGGTCGGGCGTGGCGATCATGCGGGTGGCCGGGCGGAGGCAGCGCGCATGATGCCGGCTGGCGGCGCAGGGAGCGAGGGGCACGGCAGGAACCGGCGCTCGCACGGGGTGGTTCGCTGTCGGCTGAACTGCGCGGCGGGGCGCATACCGGCGCGCGCGCCGCCCTGATAGCCTTGGCGCGTGGGCAGCCAGGCGCCAGCAACGGGGAACGCAACGGTCCGGCAGGGTCCGCAGGGTGCCGTCATCGATGCGGCCGGCGACTGGACGCTGGCACACGCCAGCCGGCTGGCCGACCTCGTTGCCGACCTGCGGCGGCGCCTGCCCGAGGGTGCCCGCATCGACGCTGGCGGCGTCGGCCGGCTCGACACCGCCGGCGCCGGACTGCTGCTGGAAGCCGCCGCCTCGCAGCCGATCGAGGGACTCGACGCGCGGCAACGCGCGCTGCTCGACACCGTCGCCGCCGCACGGCCGGAAACAGTCGCGCCGCGCCGCCGCGAAACCGGCCTGGTGGCGCTGCTGGCCCGCACGGGCAGCGCGGTGGAACAGGTCGGGCGCGACGCCTGGCAGCTGCTTGGCTTCATCGGCCTCGTGCTTGCGACCCTCGCGGAAACGGTGCTGCGGCCGCGCCGCTGGCGCGTCACCTCGCTGGTGTTCCACATCGAGCAGACCGGGCTGGACGCGGTGCCGATCGTGGTGCTGCTCAACTTCCTGGTCGGCGCGGTGATCGCATTCCTCGGCGCGACCGTGCTGCGCGACTTCGGCGCCAGCATCTTCACGGTCGAACTGGTCGGCTATTCGTTCCTGCGTGAATTCGGCGTACTGCTGACCGCCATCCTGATTGCCGGCCGCTCGGGCAGCGCGTTCACGGCGCAGATCGGCTCGATGAAGGCGCGCGAGGAAATCGATGCCATCCGCACCCTCGGCCTCGCCCCGGTGGAGGTGCTGGTGCTGCCGCGGCTGCTCGCGCTGCTGGTCGCGCTGCCGGCACTGACCGTGCTGGCGATGCTGGCCGGGATCGTCGGCGGCGCGATGGTGTGCGTGCTCACGCTCGACATCTCGCCGACGATGTTCGTCACGCGCCTGCAGGAACTGGCCGCCACCCGCCATTTCTGGGTCGGCATGAGCAAGGCGCCGCTGTTCGCGTTCCTGATCGCCTCGATCGGCTGCCTCGAGGGGTTCAAGGTTTCCGGCAGCGCCGAATCGGTCGGCACCCACACCACCTCGAGCGTGGTGCAGTCGATCTTCGTCACGATCCTGGTCGACGCGCTGGCGGCGATCTTCTTCATGGAGATCGACGTGTGAACACGCCGGCGCCGGACAACGTGGTCGAGGTGCGCGGCCTGCGCAACCAGTTCGGCAGCCAGGTCGTGCACGAAGGGCTCGACCTCGACGTGCATCGCGGCGAGATCCTCGGCGTGGTCGGCGGCTCCGGCAGCGGCAAGTCGGTGCTGATGCGCTCGATCATCGGCCTCAACCGGCCGGCCGCCGGCAGCATCACCCTGCTCGGCGAGGACATGCTGCACATCGGCGAGGAGCGCCGGCGCGCGCTGGAGCGCCGCTTCGGGGTGCTGTTCCAGAACGGCGCCCTGTTCTCCTCGCTCACCGTCGCCGACAACGTGATCGTGCCGATGCGCGAGCACCACGACATCCCCGAGGCGCTGATGGCGCGCCTCGCGGCGCTGAAGATCGCGCTGGCCGGCCTGCCGCCCGACGCCGGCGCCAAGTTCCCGTCGCAGCTGTCCGGCGGCATGGTGAAGCGCGCGGCACTCGCCCGCGCGCTCGCGCTGGATCCGGACATCCTGTTCCTCGACGAACCGACCGCGGGGCTCGACCCCATCGGCGCCGCCGCGTTCGACCAGCTCATCCTCACCCTGCGCGACAGCCTTGGCCTGACCGTGTTCCTGGTCACCCACGACCTCGACACGCTGTACACGATCTGCGACCGTGTCGCGGTGCTGTCGCGCCGCCGCGTGCTGGTGGTCGGCCCGCTGGCCGAAGTCGAGCGCAGCGACGATCCGTGGGTGCGGGAGTACTTCCAGGGACCGCGCGGCCGCGCGGCACTCGAAGCCAGCCGGCGCGCGCCTGCGCCGGTGCACTGAACAGGCGTGACCGCATGGAAACCAGAGCCCATCACGTCCTCATCGGCGCCTTCACGATCGCGGTGTTCCTGCTCGCGCTCGGATTCGTGCTGTGGATGTCCCGTTCCAGCACCGACGACAGCTACCGCGAGTACGACATCGTCTTCACCGAAGCGGTGACCGGCCTCTCCGTCGGCGGGCTCGTGCAGTACAACGGCATCAAGGTGGGCGAGGTACGCCGCCTCACGCTCGCACCGGAAGACCCGCGCAAGGTGATCGCACGCGTGCGGCTCGACGCCGGGGTGCCGGTGAAGATGGACACGCGCGCCAAGCTTGGCCTGCAGGGCGTGACCGGCCTCGCCTTCATCCAGCTTTCCGGCGGCGCGCCCTCCAGTCCGCCGCTGCTGCCGACCAGGGCGCACCCGGTGCCGGTGATCCCGTCGGAGGAGTCGGCGCTGTCCAAGCTGCTGGCATCCGGCTCGGACATCGTGCTGAGCGCGAACGACGTGTTGCTGCGCATGAACCAGATCCTGTCGGACGAGAACATCGCGCGCATCTCCGACACGCTGCAGCACGTCGACGACCTCAGTGGCACGCTGGCCGACCAGCGCTCCGAGGTCGCGCTCGCCATCGGCCAGCTCGCCGACGCCACCGGCCAGCTCAAGAAGACGCTGGCAACGCTCGACAGCATGGCCACCACCACCAACAAGCTGGTGCAGCAGGACGCGCGCGCGCTGCTGCAAAGCGCGCAGGCGACGCTCGAATCGGTCAACCACCTGGTCGAGGACAACCGCGCCGCCATTTCCAGCTTCAGCAACCAGGGCCTGCGGCAGATCGGACCCGCCGTGCTCGACCTGCGCGAGACGCTACGTTCGATCAAGCAGCTGAGCGACAAGCTCGGCGCCTCCGACAGCCTGCTGCTCGGCCGCGACCAGCCACGCGAGTTCCAGCCCCGGGAGTACCAGCCGCAATGAAGGCCGTCCGTTCCTTCGTGATCGCCGCGATCGTCCTGCCGGCCGTGCTGGCGGGCTGCTCCTCGCTGCTCGACGTCAAGCGCCAGCCGTTCACCATCTATTCGCCGCAGCTCGAGCCCGCCGCGGCCACGCGCATGGCGGCGGTGGACTGGCAGCTGGTGGTGGAGACGCCGCTCGCGAGCGACACCCTCGATACCGCGCGCATGCTGGTAATGCCCTCGCCCGGCGTGCTGGAGGTGTTTCCCGGCGCACGCTGGAGCGATCCCGCGCCGGCGCTGCTGCGCAGCCTGGTGGTCGAGGGCTTCGAGCACAGCGGCCGCATCGCCGGCGTCGGCAGCGCGGCGTCCGGCATGCGCGCCGACTACGCGCTGGCGATCGAGCTGCGCGACCTGCAGCTGGAGATACCGCAGGGCCCCCGTGCCGTGGTGCGCTTCCAGGCGCGCCTGCTCGACTACACCAGCAACCGCGTGCTGGCCGCACGCGGCTTCGAGGCGCGCCAGCCGGCCGCCGGCACCGAGGCGTCGCAGGCCTTCCTCGCTTTCCAGGCGGCGCTCAACCAGGCGGTCGCCGAGGTGGTCGACTGGACCCTGCGCGAAGGCAGCCGCGCCCACGCCGCGTCCGACCCGGGCTGACTCCCCGCGCGCGCCGTTTGCAGCGACAATGGGCGCCTGCGGACGGCCGCTGCCAGCGCCGGCATGGTTGCCGTCCCTGCCCCACGCCGCGCGCGCGGTCGTCCGGCCGCGGCATCCGCCCACCGTGACGAACGATGCCGCCGATGAGTGAAGTCGAGTCCCGCAGCCCGCATGCCACCCTGCAGAACCAGCTCGCGCGCATCGGCGAGCTGCTGCGCCGGCAGCGGCAGGTCGAGGAACTCGCGCGCGAGCACGGCGAACACTCCGACCTCGTCGACGACCTCGTCCGGCGCCAGACCATCGGCGAGCTGCAGTCCGGCATCGACCAGCTGCACCCGGCCGACATCGCCTACATCCTCGAGGCGTTGCCGCCGGAAGAGCGGCTGGAGATCTGGAACCTCGTCAAGGCCGATCGCGACGGCGAGATCCTGCTCGAAGTCTCCGATGCGGTGCGCGAATCCCTGCTCGCCGACATGGACCGGCCGGAGATGCTGGCCGCCGCGTCGGGCCTCGATGCCGACGAACTCGCCGATCTCGCCGAGGACCTGCCCGAGGACGTGCTGCAGGAACTCATGGTGCGGCTCAACGCCGAGCAGCGCGAGCGCCTGCAGTCGGCCATGTCGTGGGAGGACGACCAGGTCGGCGCCCTGATGGACTTCGACATGGTGACCATCCGCGAGGACGTCACCCTCGAAACCGTGCTGCGCTACCTGCGCCGGCTGAAGGAACTGCCCGAGCACACCGACAAGCTGTTCGTGGTCAACAGCGGCAGCGTGCTGACCGGCGTGCTGCCGGTGCGCTGGCTGCTGGTGAACGATCCCGCGCGCAAGGTGAGCGAGGTGATGGCCGCCGACGCCAACACCTTCCGCCCGGAAGACGACGTCACCGAAACGGCGCAGGCATTCGAACGCTACGACCTCGTCACCGCGCCGGTGGTCGATGCCGACGGGCGGCTGATCGGTCGCCTCACCATCGACGCGATGGTGGACGTCATCCGCGAGGAAAGCGACGCCGAGGTGCGCGAGCGCTTCGGCCTGCGCGAGGACGAGGACATCTTCGCCTCGGTGTGGAAATCGTTGCGCAACCGCTGGGCGTGGCTGGCGACGAACCTCGTCACCGCCTTCGTTGCCTCGCGCGTGATCGGCGTGTTCGAGGGCTCGATCCAGAAGCTCGTCGCGCTGGCCGCGCTGATGCCGATCGTCGCCGGCATCGGCGGCAACTCCGGCAACCAGACCATCACCATGATCGTGCGCGCGCTCGCGCTCGACCAGGTCGGCCTGGCGAGCGCCCGCCGCCTGCTGCGCAAGGAGCTGGGCGTCGCGCTCGTCAACGGCGTGGTCTGGGGCGGCGTGATCGGCGTTGTCGCCTGGTGGCTGTACGGCAACTTGCAGCTCGGCGTCGTGATGAGCGCCGCGATGACGCTCAACCTGCTGCTCGCCGCGATGATGGGCGTGCTGATCCCGATGACCCTGCTCAAGCTCGGGCGCGATCCCGCGCTCGGTTCGAGCGTGCTGATCACCGCCCTCACCGACAGCGGCGGCTTCTTCATCTTTCTCGGTCTCGCCTCGCTGTTCCTCGTCTGAAGCGCTGGCTGCCGGCCGCGCACGGACCGCCGCCGCGAACCGGTTGACAGCGACCGCCGCCTCCCGCAGCTGCTTCAGCCGGCCGCGACGGCGCCTGCCGGATAGGCCGGCGCGGCGTCCAGGGTGGCGGCGCAGATCTGCGCGAGGTCGAGCAGGCGCAGGTCGGAGCCGGGGGCGCCGACGAGTTGCAGGCCGACCGGCAGGCCATCGGGCAGCACGCCCATCGGCAGGCTGACGGCCGGGCAGCCCGCCAGGCTGGCGAAGCCGGTGAGGTCGGCATCGTTGGCCCGTTCGCCCGCTGCCAGCGGATAGGCGCCGTGCGGCACGGTGGGCATCACCAGCACGTCGACGGCGTCGAACACGCCGCGCGCCTCCACCACCGCCGCATCGAGCACGCGGTCGGCGCGCGCATAGTCCACCGCCGACTTGCCACGCGCGTAATCGAGCATCCGGCGCAGGCGCGGCGACACCGGCAGCGCGGCGTCGCCGAGGTCGCCTTCCAGTTCGACCGCGAGCTCGCTCTCCATCACCAGCAGCGCAGCCCGGCGGGTACGGGCGAAGTCGTGCCGCGACAGGTCGACCGCGCGCCGCTGGCTGCCAAGCGCATCGCCGAGCTGCGCCAGTGCGTTGTCGAACACGGCCCGCACGTCGGCGGCGACGCCGAGCAGGCCGAGGTCGGCCAGTACGCCGCAACGCAGGTGTCCGGGTTCCCAGTCGGGAATGGCCAGGGGCACGCGGCGCCGGCGCGAGCGCGGATCCGACGGGTCGAACGCATCCAGCACCTGCAGCACGATGGCGAGGTCCTCCACCGCGCGGGCAAGGATGCCGATCGCGTCGAGGCGGCGCGCGGCGGGCACCAGGCCACGGGTGGAGATTTCACCGTGCGTGGGCCTGAGCGCGAAGATGCCGCAGTGGCTGGCGGGGATGCGCACGGAACCCAGGGTGTCGCTGCCGATGGCAAAGCTGCACAGGCCGGCCGCGACCGCCACCGCGGAACCGGCGGACGAGCCGCCTGCGGTATGGCCGGCACGCCACGGGTTCTGCACGTCGCCATAGTGCGGATTGGCGCCGAAGGTGCCGAGGGCGCCCTCGTCGAGGTTGGTCTTGCCGAGGATCACGGCACCGGCTGCGCGCAGGCGCGCGACCGCCGCCGCATCGACCGGCGCGATGCGCTCGCGCCTGCCGGGAAGGCCGGCCGAGGTCGGCAAGCCATCCACGTCGAGGTTGTCCTTGATGGCGACGGTGAGTCCGTCGAGCCGCCCGATCGCCCGGCTTTCGCGGCGACGCGCGTCGCTGGCGTCCGCCTGTTGCGTGGCGCCCGGATCGACCGTGATGAACGCATTGAGGCGCGGATCGTCCGCCGCGATGGCGGCGAGGTGGCAACCGGTCAGGCGCGCACTGTCGATGCGGCCGGCGGCCAGCCAGTGCAGGTGCTGGAACGCGGAAGCACCGCGCAATTCGTCGTCGGACAGGGTCGTGGCCATGGCACCTGCATTTGCGTCGATCCACCGATTATGCCTGTCGTGGCCGCGCTTCGCAGCGCGCCCGCCCGCATCGGCCGGGCAGCGCGCTGCACGCCCGGTTTGCCGGCCCCGCGCCGAACCCCGACAATCGGCACTGCCGATCACCAGCCGGAGCAGCGATGAGCGAACGCGAATCGATGGAATACGACGTCGTCACCGTCGGCGCCGGCCCGGCCGGCCTCGCCTTCGCGATCCGGTTGAAGCAGCTGCGGCCGGAAATGTCGGTGTGCGTGATCGAGAAGGCTTCCACCATCGGCGCCCACGTCCTTTCCGGCGCGGTGATCGAGCCGCAGCCGCTCAACGAACTGCTGCCCGAGTGGGGGCGCCAGCCGCCACCCATCTGCGTGCCGGTCACCCGCGACGAGTTCTGGTACCTGCGCGATCCCGTGCGCGCGATCCGCTCGCCGGTGACGCCGCCGCAGATGCACAACCACGGCAACTTCATCGTCTCGCTCGGCGCGCTGTGCGCCTGGCTCGCTCCGCAGGCCGAGGCGCTCGGGGTGGAGATCTATCCCGGCTTCGCCGCGGCCGAACCGTTCTTCAACGACGACGGCTCGGTCGGCGGCGTGCGCATCGGCGACATGGGGGTGGCGAAGGACGGCTCGCACAAGCCGGGGTACACCGAGGGCATCGACATCAAGGCGCCGGTGACGGTGCTGGCCGAAGGCTGCCGCGGCCACCTCTCCAAGCAGCTGATCCGCCGCTACGCGCTCGACAGGGGGCGCGATCCGCAGACCTACGGCATCGGCATCAAGGAATTGTGGTCGGTGCCGGGCGGGCGCGCCGAAGCCGGCAAGGTGATGCACACGATCGGCTGGCCGCTCGACAGCGCGACCTACGGCGGCAGCTTCATCTACCACCTCGACCAGGACCGCATCGCGATCGGCTTCGTTGCCGGCCTCGACTACGCCGACCCGATGTTCCGTCCGTGGGAGGCGTTCCAGCAGCTCAAGAACCACGCGCTGGTGAAGCCGCTGCTGGAAGGGGGATCCATCGTCTCCGCCGGCGCGCGGGCGCTGGTGGAAGGTGGCTGGCAGTCGCTGCCGACGCTGGAAATGCCAGGCGCCATCCTGGTCGGCGATGCCGCCGGCCTGCTCAACGTGCCGAAGATCAAGGGGACCCACCAGGCGATCCGCTCCGGCATGCTGGCGGCCGAGCACCTTGCGCAGGGCAACGGCGCGGCGGGCTGGGATGCGCGCCTGCGTGCCTCGCAGGTCGCTTCGGAACTGCGGCGCGTGCGCAACATCCGCCCCGGCTTCCGCAAGGGCCTGTGGGCGGGGCTCGCCAACGCGGCGTGGGAAACCGCGACCCAGGGCCTGTCGCCGTGGACCCTGAAGAACCATGCCGACTGGTCGTCGCTGCAGAAAGTGGAGGCGTACGAAGCGCCGAAGGTGGAATACGTCCAGCGCACGCTGCCGCCCCGCGACCGCCTCGCCGGCGTCTATTTCGCCGCCACCCAGCACGACGAGGACCAGCCGGTGCACCTGCACGTGCTGGACACCAGCATCTGCGTGACGCGCTGCGCGGAGGAATACGCCAATCCCTGCACGCGCTTCTGCCCGGCCGCGGTGTACGAGATCGTCGAAGACGCTGCCGGCAAGCGCCTGCAGATCAACGCCGCCAACTGTGTCCACTGCAAGACCTGCGACATCAAGGATCCCTACGAGATCATCAACTGGGTCACGCCGGAAGGCGGCAGTGGTCCGAATTATCAGGATCTGTGAGGAGCGGGGATTCGGGATTCGGGATTGGGGGTTGGGGAAGCCAGCAGCACCGGATGCGGTGAGCGCAGCGAACGGCAGCGATCGCGTCGATTGCACCAGCCAGCGCCCCACAATCCCAATCCCTAATCCCCAATCCCAGCCCCGTCAATACCAGTCAAGCAGCGACACCCCGAACCCCAGGTACGTCGCGCGATGGTTGTAGTCGATGAGGCTTTCGCCGTAACCGGTGAACGCTTCGAGGTAGCCGCGCAGGTGGCCGGCCATCGGGAAACTCCAGCTGAAGCGTGCCGAGCCTTGGCTGTCGTCGCCCGCGCGCAGCGAGTGGCGCAGCGCGAGGCCGAATTCCTGCGCGCCACTCACGTGCAGCAGCTGCAGTTCGCCCCGCCCCACGTAGTCCTCGATGTCGGCGTTGTTGTCGATGCGGCTGGCTTCGGAAATGCGCCACCACGGCCGCAGCATCACGGTCCAGCCATCCCGTTCGAAGCCGACTTGGGCGACGATGCGGTTCCAGCTGCGTGACAGCGGATCGCCCTGGCCGTTGGACTGGTGGTCGATGCCGACGCCCAGCAGGCGCCCGTCCCAGCCGGCCACGCGGTAGTGCGTGCCGAACACCAGCATCAGCTCGGGTTCGTAGTCGGTTTCGCGGAACGGGCGCGACTGCTCCTTGTTGTAGACCTGCCAGCGCGAGGACTGGGTGTAGCCGAGCCAGAGGTCGCCATGCTCGCCGAACACGCCCTGCCACAGCTTCATCTTGAGGCTGAGCTGGAACTTGGCCTCGACCGGATCGAGGTCGAGCGGCGCGGTGACGGTGTTGTTGGGATTCGGGCTTCGCGGGAGCGTGTTGCGATCGCTGGTGGCGAACACCGGCATCACGTAGACGGGACGGAAACCGCGGATGTTGAAGGTGCCGAGCTTGCTTGCCGGATCCAGCTCCCAGCGGCTGTCGAGCAGGTCGCGCGCAACCGGCGCGCTGTCGGCCTGGCGCTCGGCGTCGTGCCGGAACGACTCCGGCAACTCGCCCGGCTCCGCCACCGGCGCCGGCGCGTCGTCGCGATGCGTCGCGCGGTCGTAGCAGGCCAGGCGCTGGGCATCGATCTCGATGTCGGTGCAGGCGCGGATGTCGAGCGGGTCGGGATACTGCGCGTGTGCCGGCGCGACCAGCACGAACGCCGCGGAAAGCGGCACGAACACGAAGGAAAACCTCATCGGCGCAGCTCCCAGAGCCTGTCCGGAGCATTCCGGCGCGAGCGCATGGTAATCGCTCGCCGCGCCCGCACGGCTGAATCGCAGCCTGCGAGCGATCCGCGTCGGGGCGCCCTCGCCTCCGGCCGGCGCGGGCAGCCAGGGGCGGCCCGAACGGGGCCGTCCCCGCCCCACTAGACGCTTGCGAACACCAGGCTGGCGTTGGTGCCGCCGAAGCCGAAGCTGTTGGACATCACGGTGGCGAGGGTCGCCTCGCGGCTTTCGCGCAGCACCGGGAACCCGGCCGCGCGGGGATCGAGCGTCTCGATGTTGGCCGAGCCGGCCATGAAGCCGTCGCGCATCATCAGCAGGCAGTAGATCGCCTCGTGCACGCTGGCGGCGCCCAGCGAATGGCCGGTCAGCGCCTTGGTGGAGGACAGCGGCGGCACGGCCTCGCCGAACACCTCGCGCAGCGCATCCAGCTCCACCAGGTCGCCGGCCGGCGTCGAGGTACCGTGGGTGTTGACGTAGTCGATCGGCCGGCCGGCGGCATCCAGCGCCATGCGCATGCAGCGCGCCGCGCCTTCACCGGATGGCGCCACCATGTCGGCGCCGTCGGAGCTGATGCCGTAGCCGACCAGTTCGGCGTGGATGCGCGCGCCGCGCGCCGTCGCGCGTTCGTAGTCCTCCAGCACCAGCATGCCGCCGCCACCGGCGATGACGAAGCCGTCGCGTCCCTCGTCGTAGGGACGCGAGGCATGCGCCGGATCGTCGTTGCGGCCGCTCGACAGCGCGCCCATGGCGTCGAACTGCGCCGTCATGCCCCAGTGCACTTCCTCGCCGCCGCCGGCGAACATCACGTCCTGCGCGCCGTGCCGGATCAGGTCGGCCGCCGCCCCGATGCAGTGGGCGGACGTCGCACAGGCGGCCGAGATGGAATAGCTGATACCGCGGATGCCGACCGCCGTGGCGAGGCTGGCCGACACCGTCGATCACATCGTGCGCGGCACCATGTAGGGACCGACGCGGCGGACGCGGCGCTGGCGCAGCAGGTCGCCCGTTTCGATCTGCCATTGCGCCGAACCGCCGCCGGAACCGGCGATCACGCCGGTGCGCACGTCGTGCACGGTGTCCTCGTCGAGGCCGGAATCGGCGAGTGCGTCGCGCATGGCGACCCAGGAATACGCCGCGGCATCGCCCATGAAGCGGCGCAGCTTGCGGTCGATGGCGGCGTCGAGGTCGATCACCGGCACGCCCGCGACCTGGCTGCGCAGGCCCAGCTCGGCATAGGCCGGCACGTGCCGGATGCCCGCGCGGCCTTCGCGCAGGGCCCGCGAAACGGTGGCGGGATCGTTGCCGAGGCAGGAGACGATGCCGAGGCCGGTGACGGCGACGCGACGCATGGGTCAGAAGCCCTCGGTCGAGGCGAAGAGGCCCACGCGCAGGTCCTTCGCGGTGTAGATCTCGCGGCCGTCCGCCTGCACGCGCCCGTCGGCGATCACGAGCGTGAGCTTGCCGCGGACGACGCGGCGGATGTCGATGGTGTAATCGACCCGTCGCACCTTGGGCAGCACCTGGCCAAAGAACTTGACTTCGCCCACGCCGAGCGCGCGCCCGCGGCCGCTCTCGCCAAGCCACGGCAGGAAGAAGCCGGCCAGCTGCCACAGGGCGTCGAGGCCGAGGCAGCCCGGCATGACCGGGTCGCCGATGAAGTGGCAGCCGAAGAACCAGAGGTCCGGGCGGATGTCGAGCTCGGCGCGGATCAAACCCTTGCCGTAGTGGCCGCCGTCCTCGCGGATTTCCACGATGCGGTCGAACATCAGCATCGGATGCGTGGGCAGGCGCGCATTGCCGGCGCCGAACAGTTCGCCGCGCGCGCAGGCGAGAAGCTGCTCGTGGTCGAACGAGGCGGGTGCTGGCATCGGGAGTCCTTCAGTGGTGGAACAGGGCAGCGGGCGACGACCCGCGGCGCCCGCGGATGGCTGGCGCGCAGCCACGGCGCGCGGGCTCAGGCGGGCACAGTGCCCCCGGCTGTCGCCCGGGGGCGACATGCTAACCCAGGACTGCCTCACGGTAGCGTCGCGACGCCGGCCAGCGGCAGCCCCAGGCCACGCCCGCCGACCGGCTGCAGGCCGAGACCCAGCTGCAGGCCGTTGCCGATGCGGCCGGCATGGTCACACAGGATGGCGGCTGCCGCGGGCGCCAGCAGCGCGTGGGTGGTCTCGCGCCAGAGTTCGAGCCAGCGCGTGAAATGCGCGGCGCGGATGGGATGCGGCCGGTGCATCGCCATCGGATTGCCGCGGTAGGTCCTTGCACGCAGCGCGACCGAGCACCAGAACGCGGTCAGCAACTGCTTGTGCGCATCCCAGTCGTCCACCACGGGATTGAACACCGCGCCGAGCAGGGCATCGGCCCGCACGCGCTCGTAGAAGTGGTCCACGACGCGGGCGATGGCCGCTTCGTCGAGTCCGGTGTCTCCTGGCATGTAAGGCGCGGACGTCATGGGCAGGGGTCGGCCAGTATCTCCGCCATGGATGGTGCCGGTGCTGACCTGGATCAAGGCGCACGCCGGCGATCCGGCGTGCTTCAATCGCGGGCGATCGCCACTGCCCCCATCCCTCCCATGCCCCGCATTGCCCTGGTAACCGCACGCGCCGCGCGCGATCTCGATGCCGACCTGCCGCCGCTGCAGGCGGCGCTGCAGGCGGCCGGCGCCCGCGTCGAGGTGGTGGACTGGGACGATCCCGCGGTGCAGTGGAGCCGGTTCGACCTCGCGCTGCTGCGCTCGACCTGGGACTACGTCGCGCGCCTGGCGGAGTTCCTCGACTGGGCCGCGTCTGCCGCGGCGCAGACGCGCCTGGCCAACCCCCTGTCGCTGGTACGCTGGAACGTCGACAAGCATTACCTCGGCGACCTGGCGCAGGCCGGGGTACCGGTGGTCCCAGGCGCCTTCATCGAGCCGGGCGCCGATGCGGCGGGCGCGCTCGCGGCCTTCCTCGATGCGGGCGCGGGCCGCGACGCCGCGGAATTCGTGGT
>JAEZQS010000100.1 GCA_023412995.1 Pseudomonadota bacterium | reverse complement strand
CCGGTGGGCGGGGCGCCGTTGCCCAGCAGGGCGGGCAGCGCGGCCGCCGCCTGCGGGACCGCGCGCGCAAGGCGCGTGGCAATGCGGTCGCGCTCGGCGTGGCCGATGTAGGTGAGCTTGCAGCCGGTCGCACGGGCGAACTCGCGCAGCAGGTCGCGGTGGCGGTTGGCGGCGTCGCGCGTGGTGGAGTCGTCCAGCAGCACGTAGTGGCGGCTGGCGCGGAACTGGCGCTCGTAGTCGGTGAGCGAGGCGAGCAGCTGCGCCAGCTGCTGGGGGCGGTCGCAGGCGCGGATGAAGACCGCGCGCAGCGGTGCGGGCGCACGCGGCGCGGCGGTGGTCACGCGCGCGAGGAAGTCGCCGTCGGACACCAGCAGGTTGCGCGCAACCAGGCTTTCCAGCACGCGGCGCACGCCTTCGCGTTGCGCCTCGAGTCCGGGGATGGTCGCGGAGATGCGCGCGGCATGCTCGTCGAGGTTGCGGAACTCGCGGCTCTGGTCCAGGGCCTGCAGCACCTGGAACGTCATCACGTGGGTTTCGCCGGTGCGCCGCACCTGGAAGATGCATTCGCTGTTGGACAGCGAGGCGACGACGCCATCCTCGGAGGCATACAGCGGCGCAGCCGGGTCCGGCCGCGGCGGTGGCGGCGGCGACACCGGGAAGCTGCCGAGGTGGACCTGGTAATCGGTGGGGTTGTTCATCGGGTCATCGTTGGCGGCGCCAGAAGCGCCAATCGCGGCGCGGCGCGGCGGCGGCCTCGCGCAGGCGGGCGACTTCGGCTTCCAGCTCCGCGATGCGCCCGCCGGCGGCCATGTTCGCACGCACCTCGTGATTGTAATGGGCGTACACCGATTCCTCGCGGTCGCCGAACAGGGAGACGTCCGGCAGGCTGTCCGGCAGCCGACGGCGGGCGCAGGCGGCAATGAAGTACAGCGGCGCCTGGCCGAAGCCGGGCGCCGGCTCGGCGCTGGCGCTGCCGGTATCCACCACGCAGCGCCCCGGCTCGGAATCGAGTGCCCACAGCGTGGACTGAAACAGGAGCTTCTGCCCGTACAGGCGAACCTCGCCGAAGTGCGGCATCAGGAGGTCGAGCATTTCGGCGCGGTAAAGCTCGCGCACGTGGAAGGGATTGGCGAAGCCCGCGACGTCGCTGTAGGCGTGGCGGTCGGGGGATGACACCAGCAGCAGGCCGTCGTCGGCCAGCACGCGGGCGAAACCGCGCACGAGGGCTTCCTGCGCCGCAAGGTGTTCCAGCGTCTCGAACGAAACGACCAGGTCGAAGGCGCCGTCGGCGTGCTGCAGTGCCGCCGCGTCGGCCTGCTCGAAGCGGAGGTTCTGCTTGCCTGCGTAACGTGCGCGCGCATGGGCGACGGCCGTGCCGTCGATGTCGACGCCCGTCACCGATGCCGCCACGCCGGCCAGCAGCGCCGAGCCGTAGCCTTCGCCGCAGGCGGCATCGAGCACGCGCTTGCCGGCGGCGAGGCGCCGCGCGAACACGTAGCGGTGCCAGTGCTCGTACCAGATCTCGCGCACGCACTCGGGCGTGAAGCGCTCGCCGGTGAAGTCGAGGGCGCCTTCCTGCTTGCTCATGTCGCCACCCCCTCGCCGTTGCTCCACACATGCGCCAGCCGCACCAGGCCGAACTCGCGCGTGGCGCCGCGGATGGTGACGACGCGCTCCATGGTATCGAAGATGCGCACGCCTTCGGTGTCCATGGTGTGGACGCGCACGGCGTAGGCGCCCGGCAGCAGCGCGAGCGCGTCGAAGCGCAGCGTGCAGGCGTATTCCTGCGCATCGATGCGCCGTGGCGCGGCGCCGTCCATCTCGGTGCTGACGCCGTACACCGGCGTGCCGTCGGCGCGCACGATCCCGACCGCGATGCAGGGCAGCCGGCCATCGCGCGAACGCACGCGCGCGCCGACCACGAGGCCGGCGCCCTCCTCCAGCAGCAACGGCTGCTCGCCTTCGTGTCCGTTGAGATGCATGCCGAGCACGCTGAACTCGATGCCGCTGCGGTCGCCTTGCTGCGGCGTGGCTGGCGCCGAGCGGCGCTCGTGCCAGGCGAGGTAGGCCTGGGTCACCTCGAACACGTCGCCCGCCATGGCGACCTCGCCGTCGCGCAGCCAGCACGCCTTCCGGCAGAGCTTCTGCACGTGGTACATGCTGTGCGACACCAGCACCAGCGTGCCGCCGCCGTCGAGGTACTCCTTCATCCACTGCACGCACTTCTTCTGGAACGACTCGTCGCCGACCGCCAGCACCTCGTCGGTGACCAGCAGGTCGGGCTTGAGCGCCGCGATCACCGCGAAGCCGAGGCGCACCACCATGCCCGAGGAATAGTGCTTGACCGGCTCGTCGATGTAGGCACCGATGTCGGCGAAGGCGATGATTTCCGGCAGGCGCTGGCGCAGCGCAGCGCCGCCGAGGCCGTGCAGGGCGGCGGCCATCGAGATGTTGTCGCGACCGCTGTATTCCGGGTGGAAGCCGGCGCCGAGTTCCAGCAAGGCGCCGATCTCGCCGTTGACACGCACGCTGCCGGTGCTCGGGGTCAGCACGCCGGTAATGAGTTTCAGCAGGGTGGACTTGCCGGCCCCGTTGGCGCCGATCAGGCCCAGCGATTCGCCGCGCCGGATGTCCATTTCGATGTCGCGCAGCACGCTGGTGCGGTCCGGATCGCCACGCGACAGCAGCAGGCGGCCGAGCGCGCGCAGGCGGTCGCGGCTGCGATGGACCTTGGGCCAGGCCTTGCCGAGCCCGCGTGCCTCTACCAGCAGCTCGCTCACAGGAAATCCTCGAAGTGCGGATCGAGGCGACGGAACAGGCGGTGCCCCACCAGCAGTACGAGCGCCGCGATCGCGAGGGCTACCAGCAGGCGCAGCGGTGAAAACACGCCGTGGCCCAGCAGCAGCGCGCGGAAGGCCTCCGCATAGAAGGTGAAGGGATTGAGATCCAGCAGGCCCTGGAAACGTTCGGGCAGCAGCGTTCGATCGTAGAAGACCGGTGCGGCGAACATCGCCAGAGGCAGCAGCTGCCCCAGCGCCTGCACCAGGTCGCGTACGAACACCTGGATGGCGGCAAACAGCAGCGCGAAACCGAGTGCCAGGGCGAAAAGGGGCAGGTACAACGCCAGCGCCGGCAGGATGCCGGCCGGGTCGATGCCGCGCCCGGCCAGCCACAGCACCAGCACGATGGCGATGAATCCTGCCGCGTGGATGGCGAAGCTGGCGCAGACGCTCGCCAGTACCAGCACCTCGCGCGGCAGCGCCACCTTGCCAATCAGGGCGGCGTTGTCCTGGATGGCCGTGGTGGCACGCAGCACCGCTTCGGCAAACGCCGTCCACGGCCACAGGGCCGTGACGAGGAAGGGCACGTACCCGGGCGCATCGGCACCGGGCAGGCGCGCCTTGAACACGTACACGAACACGAACGAATACACCGCCAGCTGCAGCAGCGGCTGGAACAGTGCCCACAGGCCACCGGAAAAGCTGCCGGCAAACCGGTTCTTCAGTTCACGCGCGATGAAGCGCAGGGTGAGCGCGGCGGCGGGCATGGATCGGATGGCGGCCTCGGGTACGCTGGGTCGCACGACGCGCCGGCCATCCGCAAGGGATGGCGGGCACGGGCACCGCGCCTATGCTAAGGCCTGGCGGGCTTCTGCGCGCCGGGCTCCGGTATGGCCGGCGCTTCGCCGTAGCGGGTCCGCAGCGACGCGACCAGCTCCGGGTTGGCCTCGATCGGCAGGTTGCGCAGTGTGTCGGCGTGGCGCTGGACCGCCTCGTCTTCGTAGCGTTTCGTCAGCGCCGCCACGATCTCGTCGTGCACATCCTCGAAGGAACGCGGCTCCCCCGGGGATTTCGCGACCAGCTGCAGCACGTGGTAGCCGTACTTGGTGTGCACCACCGGCGACACGTCGCCCGGCTTCGCCAGGGCACGCGCGGCGGCAGCGAATTCCGCGACGTAGCGCGGACTGCCGGCCTCGTGCAGCAGGCCCTTCTCCTCGGCCTTGCGCGGGTCGTCGGAGTATTTCTCCACCAGCTCCGGGAAGCGCGAGGGATCCGCCACGGCTTCGCCGTGGGCCTTCTCCGCCAGCGCCTTGGCTTCCTCCTCGGTGCGGCCTTCCGCTTTCACCAGGATGTGGCGGACGTCGAGTACGGCCGGTACTGCGTACTTCTCCTTGTGCGCGAGGTATTCCTCCTTCGCCATTTGCTCGATGTCGGGCTTTGGCAAGGCCGCGCGGAAGCGCGCGACCTCGGCCTTCGCCAGCGCCGCGTCGCTCGGATCGCCCAGCGGCGCCTGGAACTGCGGCTGCTTGTCGAGACCCTCTTCGCGCGCTTCGGCGGCGAGTTGCTTTTGCAGCAGCAGGTTGCTGATCAGGGATTCGATGCGTTGCGGGCTGTCGAAGAAGCGGGCGCGGTCCTTCTGCGGGATCTTCTGGACATGTGCATCGATCTCCGGAAGCGTCAGCGATGCGCCTCCGCGGCTGGCGACTACGCCGGGTGACAAGGCCCACCCGGGCATGGCGCCTATCGCGACGAGCACGATGGCAAACACGAGCAGGCCACCCTGAAGGCGGCGACGGGTTCGAATCACGGTCACTCCACTCATACTGGTGGTCCGCCACAACCATCGCGACGGCGGTTCCGGAACCGGAAAAAGCAAACCGGCCGCAGGAGGGCTGCGGCCGGTTTGCACTACTTGGACTGCGTGAATCAGCGCGCAGAATTACCTTACTGGTTGAAGTTGTTCTGCATGCCGACGTTGCAGGTCGAGCCAGAGCATTCGTTGGCAATGTTGGCTGTCGGATCCGTCTGGCGAATGTTGAGGTAATACGTCTCGCCCGGGACCAGCGGGCAGAATGCCAGCCCGGAATAGCCCGGGAGCTTCCATGCGGCGGCCGGTCCACCCCTCGGAACGTTGTTCACGACGCACTTCGGATCCACTGGCGCGAAGTTGCCACAGGTGCTGCTGATCGAGACATCGCTGTTTGGACCGGACGTCGTTTCCAGCTTCCACATCTGGCCACGCGAGGTGAGCGGCGTGGTGGGCGCGACGAACTTCATCGAGATGTACTGCGTCTTCTGCATGTTCTTGAAGATCGCGAAACCCTGCTTGCCGGGGAACGGAACGGGTGTTCCGGTAGGCGTGCTGCGACCGAGGAAATTCTCGAACTTGGTCACATCGCTGTTGGCGGCGCAATTCGAGGGGCCGTAGCTGTAACAGACATCAGCGACGGTCTGGCGCCCGGCCGGGCAGGAGTCACCACCGCCGCCCTGCGTGACCGTCACGACGGCCGGTTGGCTCGTGATGCTTCCACCGCTGTTGGAGCAGGTCAGCGTCAGCGTATAGACACCCGCGGCCGTCGGGGTGACCGAGCGCGGAGAAGTCGGCGTGGTCGCCGTCGTCCAGCCAGGCAAGCTGGCCGAGCTGCCGTTGAGCGAGGCACTACCCGTGCACGTCGTGGCGCCAGTGACGGCCCAGCTCACGTTGAAGGAAGTGCCAGTCGTCGCGGTGAGCGGCGCGGTGAGTGCGAAGTTCGGCGGCGTGGGGGCTCCGCCGCTGCCACCGGTTGCCGTGGTAGCGGCCTGTGCGTAGCCGCTGGCATTGGTGCAGGTCATCGAGAAACTGTAGTTGCCCGCGGAGGGGACGACCACGGATGCCGTGTGGCTGCCGGTACAGGCGCCGTCCTGGCATGCCGTCGTTCCCACGGGCCAACCCGAAGCGCCCGCAGTGCCGCCGTAGGTACAACGCGTGGCGTCGGCTGCAGCCGACCAGGTCACGTCGAACGGCGTGCCCGCGGTCGCGTTGGCCGGTGCGTTGACGGTTGCGGCGAAGTCCGAGCCAGCCCCTGCGGTACCGCCACCGCAGCCCTCACCGGTGAGCGTGACACCGGTCGCCTGCAGGTGGTTGCCGTTTGGCGCCAGGCGCAGCCCGGAGGCGTCGGTCACCGCGGTGCAGTTGGTCTGCAACTGGGTGGTCATGTCGATCGTGACCTGGGCGTCCGCAACGGACGCTGCGACGAGCAGCGAGAGTCCGGCGATGGGAAGGATGGCGCGTACGGTGCGATGGGGCATGGGCGTGGGTCCGGCTACGGCAAGGGTACGACGAGGCGCATTCTAGCGCCCGAATGCAAGCCTCTGCCACCGGCAAGTGCCTGAATCCCGACCCATCGCACGAAATTGGCAAAAAAAGAGGGGGCCTTGCGGCCCCCTCCGGGTGACACGAGTTGCAGGCTGCGATTACGAGCAGGCTGCGTCCGTGCCCGTGCAGGAACGGCTTGCACGGTGACGGAACAGACCGCCGTAGTTCGCCAGCAGGCCCGGCTGGGCATCGCTGTTGATCACGTTGAAGGCCTCGAAGCCGGTGGCGGGCAGGCCGTGCATGACCGTGCCGTCGCCAGCCGGACGCATCGAGTGGCCACCGTCGCCGGAAGCCAGGTCGAGGCGCAGCCAGCCGGCGTCACCGTACGGGGTGATGTTCGCGCGCAGCATCGAACCGAACACGCCGGACGGATCGCCCGCGGCCGTATCGGTCAGGAAGCTGATCACGTTGACTTCGTACGGCAGGGCGGACGGGCGCACGCTGATCGGCGGCGAGAAGTCTTCCGGCTGCGTGGTGAAGCCTTCTTCCTGGTCGTACATGTCGATGCCGACTTCCACGAACGAGGCGCCGCCCGAGAAGGTCTCCGCGAACGGCGGGATGACGCCGCCGCCGGTGAAGAACGTGTCGACGTAGAAGCGCTTGGTCGGGAACGTCACAACCCAGTCCGTGGCCGCGCCGAGGTCGGCAACGGTCAGGTACTCGTTGTAGATCGCGTCGGCCGCGAACACGGCGCTGACGGCGTCCACGCCATCCGGGTAGTCCAGCGTCAGCAGCGAGCCGTTGGCGAACACATACGCCACCGCACCGCCCGGGAACGCCGAGGTCAGCGGGGTGTTGGCCTGCTGCAGCGACGGGGTCAGGCCGCCGGGACCGGAGAACAGGATCGAGTCGCTGAAGCCGTCGACCGCGTCGGCGTTGTACGAGAAGAACGTACCCACGCCCACGTTGACGATCATGCCCGAACCGAACAGGCCGCCACCCGGAGCGGACAGGTCGCCCGCCGGGTTGTTGCCGTTGATCGCGCCGGAGCACGACGGCACGCCGCCGTTCGGAACGCCGTTCTGGTTGTGGGTGGTCGCGCCATCCAGGGCCGAACCCGGGATGATCTCGCCCATCTCGATGATCTCGACGTAACCTTCACGCGTACGCGTGACGTCCTGCGGACCGCTGTCGGCCGGGAACACGCTGCTGCCGTCGAACGCAGCGGTACGGAACGGCTGGCCGCCCGCCGGGATGGCCGGCGTCGTGCAGCTGGCGTCGTCGGTGAACACCGCGGCGCCGTCGCCGGATTCGCTGACACGGGCCGTCCAGACGTCGTTCGGCGACAGGAACAGGTTGAAGTCGAGCACTTCGCGGCTGTTGTAGCCTTCCAGGAAGCGCACCTTGACCGCCTTGCCCACGTCCATGGTGTTGACCACGGAGAACAGGGAGTCCTGATCGGCGTTGACGGTGTAGTAGGGGTAGATCAGTACCTGGCCGAGACCATCGGGGTTGAGGTCGACGGCATTGGCCAGGCCCGCGAAGCCAGCGACGCCGGCGATACCGGCGACGACAGCAGTCGTCAAGCTGTTTCTGTTCATCGCAACACTCCTAAATTGAACCACAGGGCTTTTTGCTTTACCGCCGACCTTACTCCCGCTCATGCAATCCACTCCCTCGCGGGCACAGGGCAAGGTCAGGCAACAGCGCAGTCATGTTAAGGCAAAGGAAACAGTCACGCAATCCTTTTTCCTGAACCCCACTTTCGGCTGCAGACTCAATCACTTGGGCAAGAAATACCAGTCGCCGTCGACGAGCAGCCAGATCTCGTTGACGGTGCTCGATGCAGCGGTCGCCTTGCCTGCGGTACCGGGCATCAGGACCGAGTACGTCACATCCACGCGGACCTTGCAGCGCTCTGCGTCACACTCCTTGTCCTTGAACTTCGCTTCCTTCCACTGGACCGGCCGCGTGTTCATCGCCTGCGCCCAGGAATCCTTGGTGCGGGTGCTGCGGTAACCGGGCGTCAGGTAGTCCCAGGCCTTCTCCGCCTGGTGCGCGATCAGGTAGTTCCAGCGCTCGATCGCGCGGCGGTCCACGTTCGAGGGGTCCGCCTTGTCGGTGCAGCCGGCGAGTGCCAGCAAGGCCACGGCAGCGAGCGCGGCCAGCGCGCGTTTCATCAGGTCACGGCTCACGCGCGGGTTCCTCCAGCGGGACGGGATGCTCGGGCAGCGGCACGGTACGCGCCGGTTCGGATGCGGGCGGCGGGGCGGGCCTGGGTTCGGCCACCGCAGTCTTGGGCAGCGGGACCAGCGATTCGAACTGGCGGCTGTAGTCCTCGGTCATCTGGCGGCCTTCGTCGATGGTCGAGATGACGCGCGGCGTGATCAGGACGATGAGTTCCGTGCGGTCCTTGTTCTGCGAGGTGGTGCCGAAGAGGTGCCCCACCACGGGGATCCTGCTGAGAAGCGGAATGCCGGTCTGGCCTTCGCCGCGCCGGTCCTGGATCAGGCCACCGAGAAGCAGCGTCTCGCCGCTCTGCACCGCCACCTGCGTCTGCAGCTGCCGCTGCGAAATCGGTCGATTGCCATTGGCATCGCCCGAGCCGGTCGGCGAGCTGACTTCCTGGGCGATGTCCAGGTACACGAGGCCGCCCGGATTGACCCGCGGCGTCACGGCGAGCTGGATGCCGGTGTTGAGGTACTGCACCGATCCATAGGTCGTCGAGGCGCCACCCACGATGCCGGGGTTGACGAAAGTCTGCTGCACCGGGATCTGCTCGCCGACATTGATCTGCGCCTCCTGGTTGTTGGCGACCACCAGCGACGGCGCGGCGAGGGTCTTGGACTGGCTGGAGACTTCCAGCGCCTGCAGGGCGACCTCGAAGTTGTGGTTGAGGAAGGAATAGAAGAAGCCGCCGTCCGTGGTCGGCGTCACGTCGCCACGTGCGCCGAGCGTCAGGCGTTGGCGGTCCCAGCGGTTGCCGGAGTACTGCTCTGGATAACGGCCGTTTTCCTGCGCCGAGCCGGTTGCGGTGCCCATCCGGCCCTTGAGGTACCACTGCACGCCATAGCTGAGCTCTCCCGTCAGCTTCACCTCGAGGATCTTCGCCTCGATCTGCACCTGCAGCGGCACGACATCGAGCTTCTTGATCGCCGACTCGATCTGGTCCCACTCCAGCGGCGTCGCCTGGATCATCAGCTGGTTGTTTTCCTCGATCGAGGAAATGCGGATGTCGGTGTCGCGGTTGCCGCCGCTTGCGCCCGCCGCCGCCGGCGTGGACGCGGGCGCGGACTTCTCCTGGTCCGACTGCGGCCGCAGCGAGCTTCCAAAATTGTTCATCTGGCCGCCGCGTGAGCCGACGCCGCCGATGGTGACCGGCTGCAGGCCCTGCCCTACCCTGCCAGAGGTGCGGCTGCGCGGGCTGGCGGCAGTGCCGAGGAAGATCTGGCTGAGGTAATCGGCGAGGTCCGGCGCCTTCAGGTTCTTGACGTCGTAGACGTAGAGCTGGGTCGCGTTTTCCGAGCCACCGCGGTCGAGGCGGTACAGCCATTCCTCGGCCTGCTTGAGGTATTCGCGCTGCGGCGTGATCACGATCATCGCGTTGGTCTGTTCGATCGGCATGAAGCGGAACATGCCCGCCAGCGGCGACTCGCCCTTGCTGCCGAAGATCTGGTCGAGCTGCGGCATCAGCTTGGCCACCTCGACGTGCTGCAGGGTGAACACGCCGATCGACATGCCCTTGAGCCAGTCCACGTCGAAGGTCTCGATGGTGCGGCGGTAGTTCTCCAGTTCCGACGGCGTGCCGGCCAGCACCAGCAGGCTGCGGTTGGTGTCGATGCTGACGATGGCGTCGCCCTTCGCGTACGGCTTGAGGAGCTTGGCCATCTCGCTCGGCGACACGTACTCGAGCGGGAAGATGCGCAGGCCGTAGCCCGGGTGCTGGGCGGCGCCGAGCTGCGGCGTCAGCTTGCCGGGGATGGCGTCCTTGGCCTGCAGCACGGTGTAGCGGTTGCCCTCGCGCACCAGCGCGTTGCCGGTCCAGGACAGCAGCATCTCCAGCACGGCCATCGCGTCCTCGCGCCGGATCGGGCGCGAGGTGGAATAGGTGACGTTGCCGCCGACGTTCGGGGCAATGGTGTAGTTCTCCTCCAGCATGTCGCCGAGGATGGCCTTCACGACCGCCTGGATCGGCTGGTTCTCGAAATTGAACGTCACCTGCCCACCGGCATTGCCGGTGTCGCGGGCCGGCGGCTGCGGCTCGAAGAACTTCGACGTGCCGACCTCGATCTCGGGCTTGGGCGGCGGACGGTCGAGCGAAGTCTCCGGGGTGATGGAGATCGCCGTCACCTGGTCGCTGTCGATCGTCTTCGGCGGCGCCTTCAGGATGGTGTCGGGCGTCAGGATGGTGCTGCCGGCGTCGTGCCGCGCGGGCGAAGTGGTGGCACAGCCGGACAAGAGCGCAATGCCGAGCGCCAGCAACAGGGTCACGAGTCTGGATCGCACTGGATGGTCTCCGGTCATTTCTGCGGTGTCGCGGCGGCTTTCTTCGCCCGCTGGCGCTCGGCATCCTCGCGCATGCGCTGGCGCCGCTCCTCGATGCGGCGGGCAAGGTCGGAGCCCGCCTCCTGCCCCTTCGCGTTACGCGCGTTGGTGTTGGCGTTGGCGTTGGGCGGGCGGCCCGGGGCGGGACGCCCGCTGCGCGGCGGCGCCGGACGCGCGGCAGGCGCCACCGAGGTTTCCAGCTCCACCTCGGCCGTCTCGTTGGCGGCATTGCGGAACACGGCCCCGCGCGGCTTCACCTCGACCAGGGTCCAGGCGGCCTGGTCGCCCTGCAACGGCATGCCGACCGAGAGCGCGATCGACTGGTTGCTGGCCTTGTCCTGCAGCATGGCGATGTGCACGTCGTTGGTTTCGTCCAGGATCACGCCGGTGAGGGCGACGTTGAGCGGGCTCGGAGGGGGCGTGTCCTCGGCGCCGTCGGCCGGCCCCCGCGGGGGCGGCTGGCGGGCGTGGTTGGACAACCGGGGG
>JAEZQS010000314.1 GCA_023412995.1 Pseudomonadota bacterium | reverse complement strand
CGTCGAGGCTGGTCGGCGGGCGGGCGGTGAGGTCGAGGGCGTGCGCGTCGTCCAGCAACCAGGAACGGGGTCGGTCGATGGCGCGGGCGGTGGCGTCGCGCCAGCGCAGCACGCGCCGCAGCAGCGCCTGGCGTTCGGCCGGCCAGTCGGCGGCGCCGCGAAAAGCCAGCTGCGGTTCGGGGTCGGGTTCGCGCCGGCGCGCGCGCTCGAGCATCCGCGCGCAGTCCTCATCGAACCAGGCGCGGTAGCCGCGCTCGCCGAGGCGCGCGTCCAGCATGTCGTGCAGCGGCGCCAGGTGCTCGACGTCCTGCGCGGCGTATTCGAGCTGGCGGTCGTTCAACGGGCGGCGCAGCCAGTCCGAGCGCGTCTCGCCCTTGGGAAGATCGACGCCGACCAGCGTGGCAACCAGTTTCTGGTAACCCAGTCCGGCGCCGAGTCCCGCGAACGAAGCGGCAATCTGGGTGTCGAACAGGCAGGCAATCGCGCACGACCAGGTGGCGAGTGCCTCGAGGTCCTCGCTCGCGCTGTGCATCACGCAGCAGTGCGCCGGGTCGGCGAGCACGCCGGCCAGTGGCGCGGGGTCGATGCCCGAGGTGGGATCGACCAGCGCGATGCGCCCGTCCACTTCCACCTGCAACAGCGCGAGGCGCGGCCAGAAGGTGTCGGTACGCATGAATTCGGTGTCGAGCCCGATCCGCGCCGGGGGCGCGGCAAGCAGCTGGCGCAGGGCGTCGTCCTGCGCAATCCAGTCAGCCAAGCGAATGTCCTTTGATGGAGGGGCGAGGGCCGCGAAGGGCGTCGCTTCAACTCTGCGCGGCCAGCGCCGATAATCCCGACACGATGCCCGCTCCGGAAGCCGCAAGCAAGCAGAACGCCATCGGCGGGGCCGCGGGGATCCTGCTGCTGCTGTTCGCGCTCACCTACCGCTTTTTCCCGGGCATCCTGCACATCGAACCGCAGGCGCCGCCCTCGGTGGCGCGCAGCTCGCCCGGCGCGGTGCCCGAGGTGCCCCCGGCCACCTGGTCGGCCGTGCGCGCGCCGCCGCCGGAAACCGTCCCGCCGGAGGCGGCGCCGGAACAGGAAACCGGCACCTCGTTTGCCGACGCCGTGCGCATGGGACCGCCGGTGGCGACCACGAAGGAAGTCGCGGCGCTGCTGGCGCGGGCGGCGCAGGCCGAAGAGCGCGGCGCGCTGTTCGAACCCAAGGACGGCAATGCGATCGCGCTGTACCGCCAGGTGCTGACCGCGGCACCCGCCAACCGCGAGGCGGAAGCGGCGCTCGAGCGCATCGGCGGCGCGCTGCGCGACTGGACGCTGGCGGCGGTGGATCGCGGTGAAGAGCCGGCAGCGCAGCGCTACTACGCGCTGTATGCCGACCTTCCGCACGAGCCGAAGGAACTGGCGAACGTGCGCGAACGGGTGCAGACCTTGCACCAGGTGCTCCCCATGCTGACGCGCGCGGCCGCCTACATGCGCGACGGCCAGGTGACCGCGCCGCCAGGCGCCAACGCGCTGGAAACCTGGCGCAACGTGCTGCTGCTGGACCCGGGCAACCGCCTTGCCGATGCGGGCCTCGCCGAGATCGAGCGGGGTTACCTCGACCAGGCATTGGCCGAAGCGGCGCGCGACGAGTTCGCCGGCGCGGACAAGGCGCTCGCGCTCGCCTCCACCATCCGCCCCGGTTCGCCGGCGCTGCTCGACACCCGCGCGCGCATCGAGGGCATCCGCCGGCAGCGTGCGGAGAGCGTGCTGGCGCAGGCGCGCTCGGCGCTGGACTCGGGCGATGCCGACCTCGCCGAACAGCTGGCCGCGAAAGCACAGGGCATCAGCCCCGACCTCGCCGGCCTCGGCGAATTCAACCAGCGCCTGCGCAATGCGCGCCTTTACGCGAGTCTCTCGCCGGGCCAGGTCATCCGCGACCGCTACGTGGACCGTCCCGGCAGCGCGCCGGCGGTCGTGGTGATCCCGACCGGCCAGTTCCTGATGGGCTCGCCGGCGGACGAACCGGGCCACGTGGATGCGGAGGAGCCGCAACGGCGCGTGCGCATCGACATCGGCTTCGCGCTCGGCCAGAGCGAGGTCACCGTCGGCCAGTTCCGCGAATTCGTCGATGCATCGGGCTACGTCACCGACGCCGAACGGCTGGGCGGCGCGGCCATCTACGATGAAAGCTCGGGCCGCATCGTGGAGAAGCGCGGCATGACCTGGCACAACGACTACCGCGGCGAGCGCGCCGGCAGCTCGCTGCCCGTGATCAACGTGTCGTGGAACGACGCCAATGCGTACCTGGAGTGGCTCTCTGCCCGCACCGGCAAGCGCTTCCGCCTGCCGAGCGAAGCGGAGTTCGAGTACGCGCTGCGGTCCGGTTCCGCCGCGCGCTACCCGTGGGGCAGCGGCAATCCGGACAAGGTGGTCGGCAACTTCACCGGCGAAGGCGACCGCTCGCCTACCAGGCGCAGCTGGAGCAGCGCCTTCCCGCGCTACACCGACGGCTACTGGGGCCCGGCGCCGGTCGAGAGCTTCCGGCCCGACGCGTTCGGCCTGTACGACATGGCCGGCAACGTCTCGGAGTGGGTGGAGGACTGCTGGCACGACAACTACATCCGCGCCCCGCGCGACAGCACCGCGTGGGTCAATCCCGGCTGCGAACGCCGCGTGGTGCGCGGCGGATCGTGGGGCAGCGACCCCAGCCAGGTGCGCTCCGCTTTCCGCATCGCCGCCCGCCCGGATACGCGCAGCGCGCGGGTGGGGTTCCGGGTGGCGCGGGATCTGTGAGTGGGGGAGGCGGGGATTGGGGATTGGGGATTCGGGATTGGGACAAGTGGCTGCGGCGGGCTTGCAGCGCCGGTTCTGTCCATCTCCTGCGCAGCGGGGAGGGTGGGCCAAGGGGTCCCCCATTCCGGCCCCACAAACGCCAACGGCCCCGAAGGGCCGTTGTCATTCCTGGCGGAGAGGGTGGGATTGTTCGGCCCATCCCTGGGCCTCACCCCTCGCGCGTTGCGCTCGGGGCCAGCCTGCGGCTGGCCGGAATCGCTCCCGGCGATTCCGTCGAACCGCGTGGGTTCGCACCCACCCCTGTCCGCCAGAAACGCCAACGGCCCCGAAGGGCCGTTGTCATTCCTGGCGGAGAGGGTGGGATTGTTCGGCCCATCCCTGGGCCTCACCCCTCGC
>JAEZQS010000025.1 GCA_023412995.1 Pseudomonadota bacterium | reverse complement strand
GCTCGCCACCCGTTTCGCCGGCGACGGGGAACTGCACGCACTGCTGTCGCGCTACGAAGGCGACCGGGCGGTCGCCCCGGCGCTGCTCGATGCGCTGATCGACCGCCACGGCACCGGGCGCGTGATGTTCCGCAACCGCAGGGCGCAGATCGGTGGCTTCCCGCGCCGCATCGCGCGCATCGACATGCTCGATGCCAGCCTGCTCGACGACGCGGCGCGCCAGCGCCTGCTGGGGGAATTCCATGCCGACGCGCTGGCGAGCGCGCCGGAACGCGTGCTCGACTACGCCGGCGATCCGCGCCTGCCGTGGCTGCTGGGCCTGGTCGAGCGCCTCGCCGGCAGCAAGTTGCTGCTGATCTGCCGCACCCAGGCCAAGGTGCAGGCGCTGCAGGACGCATTGCGCCTGCGCAGCGGGGTGGGCGTGGCGCAGTTCCACGAAGGCATGGGGATCGTACAGCGCGACCGCAGCGCGGCCTGGTTCGCCGAACCGGACGGCGCGCGGGTGCTGCTGTGCTCGGAAATCGGCTCGGAAGGACGCAACTTCCAGTTCGCCCACCACCTGGTGCTGTGGGACCTCCCGCTCGATCCCGACCTGCTCGAGCAGCGCATCGGCCGCCTCGATCGCATCGGCCAGCGCCACGACATCGAGATCCACGCCGGCGTCTTTGCCGGCACCGCCCAGCACGTGCTGCTGCGCTGGTACCACGAGGGACTCGACGCCCTGCAGGCGAGCCCGTCGGATGGACGCGAGATCCTGCGGCGCTTCGGTGCACAGCTGCTCGCCGTGGCGGAGCGCCACGCGCTGGGCGGCGATGCCGGTCCCGACGCCGAAGTCGACGCGCTGGTCGCCGAAACGGCCGCCAGCCACCAGGAACTCACGGCACTGGTGCAGGCCGGGCGGGACCGCCTGCTCGAACTCGCCAGCGAACGCCAGTCGCGCGACCAGCCGCTGGGCGAGGCACTGCGTGCGCAGGACGAGGACCTCGCGCAGGATGCCTTCGTGCTGCGGCTGTTCGAGCAGTTCGGCGTGGACAGCGAGGAAACCGGCCCGCGCACCGTGGTGCTCGACCCGGAGTACCTCAGTACCGACGGACTGCCGGGCTTGAAGGACGGCCCGCAACAGGCCACCTTCGACCGCGCCACCGCGCTGGCGCGCGAGGAACTGCCGCTGCTGCGGCTGGACCATCCGCTGGTTTCCGGTGCGCTCGACCTGCTGCTGGAAAGCGAACAGGGCAATGCCGCGATCCTCGTCGATGCCGCGCTACCCGCGCGCACCGCGTTGCTGGAATGCGTGTTCGTGCTCGAATGCGTCGCCGGCGGCGCCCTCGACGTACGCCGCTTCCTGCCGCCACTGCCGCTGCGCACGGTGGTGGACACGCGCCTTGTGGCGCGTACCGACTACGCACCGCACCCGGCCAGCCTCGCCCGCTCGCGCGAACAACCGGCCGACGCCGCGCGCTTCCGTCCCCTGCTGGCGAAGCTCGTGCCGCCGATGCTGGCGGCGTGCGAAACCCAGGCGCGCGGGCTGGCCGCCGGCGCGATCGGCAACGCGCTGGCGGCCGCGCAGGAGGAACTCGAAGGCGAGCGTGCCCGCCTCGTCGCGCTGGCCCGCGTCAACCCGGCCGTGCATCCGGAGGAAATCGACGCGGTCGCGGCGGAACTGGAGGCCGTGCGCCAGGCGCTCTCCGGCGCCGCCCCGCGCCTGGATGCGATCCGGTTCGTCTGCAGCACGGATATCGCGCCGCGCTGACGGCCTGGAATGCGAAGCCGAAAGGGGAAGAGGCTGTCGGCCTGCCGCCGCGAGCGCAGCGTCCTCGCCTTTCGATTCCCCTCTCCCGGCTTCAAGCGGCCGCAGGCGCGCGCCGGGTGAGGATGGCAAGCATGGCGGCGACGCGCGGGCGCAGCTCGCGGCGGTCGATGATGAGGTCGATGGCGCCATGCTCGAGCAGGAATTCGGAGCGCTGGAAGCCTTCCGGAAGGGTCTCGCGCACGGTCTGCTCGATCACCCGCGGACCGGCAAAGCCGATCAGTGCCTTCGGCTCGCCGATGTTGATGTCGCCCAGCATGCCGAGGCTGGCCGAGACGCCGCCGGTCGTCGGATGGGCCAGCACGCTGACGTAGGGAATTCCGGCATCGCGCAGTCGCGCGAGCGCGGCCGAGGTCTTGGCCATCTGCATCAGCGAGAACAGGCCTTCCTGCATGCGGGCGCCACCGGTCGCGGCAAAGCACACCAGCGGCATGCGTTCGGCCAGGGCCAGCTCGGCGGCGCGGGTGAACTTCTCGCCCACCACCGAGCCCATCGAACCGCCCATGTAGGAGAACTCGAACGCCACCGCGGCGACGGGCATGCCTTCCAGCAGGCCCTGCATCGACACCAGCGCATCCTTCTCGCCGGTCTTCTTCTGCGCCGCGGCGATGCGGTCGCGGTACTTCTTCGAATCGCGGAAGCGCAGCGGATCGGATGGCTCCAGGCCCGCGTCCAGCTCGCGCCCGCTGCCGCCATCGAGGAAGGAAGCCAGGCGGGCGCGCGCGCTGATCGGGTGGTGGTGGCCGCACTTGGGGCACACCATCAGGTTCGATTCCAGCTCCGGTCGGTACAGCACGGCGCTGCACCCCTCGCATTTTTCCCACAGGCCTTCGGGCACCTTGCCCTTGCCTGCGGTGGCCGCCCGCGTGCGCGGGTTGACCAGCTTCTGCAACCAGTTCATCGCCACTCCATCGAACCGCGGCGCGGCATGCACCGCGCGCAAGGCGTGCATGGTACCGCAGGCGCGCATGGCGGCGGACGCGTGCCATGGACGGGGCGCATGCAGCCGGTGCCGGCGGCTGCGCGGGCGCTCCCGCGGGGGAGTTCCCGCGTGGCGCCGCGACGCCGGGCGCCGCTCAGAGGCTGACGTCCGCTGGCAGGTTCCACTCGCGCGGATAGCGCGGACCGACGAACACCAGGCCCGCCGCCGGCGCCGTCGGGCCCGCGAGGCGGCGGTCGCGCCCGCGCAGCAGCTCCCCGATCCATCCGGGCGGGTGCTCGCCGCGCCCCACCGGCAGCAGCGAGCCGACGATGTTGCGCACCATGTGGTGCAGGAAGGCGTTGGCCTCGACCTCGATCGCGACCTCGTCGCCGTTGCGCCCCACCCGCACCGCGTGCACGTTGCGCCATGGCGAAGGCGCCTGGCAGGCCACGGTACGGAAGGCGCTGAAATCGTGCTCGCCAACCAGCAGGGCGGCTCCTTCCTGCATCGCCGCGATGTCGAGCGGCACGCGCTCCCATGCGACGAAGCGGCGCCGCAGCGCGGGCCGGATCGGCCGGTTGAGCAGCGTGTAGCGATAGCGCCGCGCGCGCGCGCCGAAGCGCGCGTGGAAATCGTCCGGCACGCGCCGCGCCCACAGCACCGCGATGTCGTGCGGCAGGCGCGAGTTGGCACCGAGCGCCCACGCGCGATCGCTGCGCAGCGCGCTGGTATCGAAATGCACGACCTGGCAATGCGCGTGCACGCCGGCGTCGGTGCGCCCGGCGCACGTCACCTGCAGCGGGTGCGCCGCGACGAACGACAGGGCGGACTCGACTTCGGCCTGCAGGCTGCGCCCGTGCGACAGGCGCTGCCAGCCGAAGTAGTCGCTGCCGTCGTATTCGATGCCGAGTGCGATGCGCATGGTGGGTGCGGACCCGGCCGCGTGCGCCATGGTGGCGTGCGGCTGCCGGGCCGGTGCCGGAATGCCGCGGCAGGTCGCGCCGGCGGGACGCCGCGCCGTGCCACGGAGCGGCGCCGCAAGCAGGTCAGCCCATGTCGGCCATCAGCCGCTGGGCTTCGGCCTTCTGCTCGTCGCTGCCTTCGGCCACCACCTCCTCGAGCATGGAACGCGCCCCTTCGGGGTCACCCATGTCCAGGTACGCGCGGGCGAGGTCGAGCTTGGTGCCGATCGCATCCTCGCCCGGGAAGTCATCGACCGCGAGGGTGGCGTTGCCGGCGGGCACATCGACCGGCTCCGCCGGCCCGGCTGCGCTGGCGTCGAACTCCAGCGGTGGCAGGTCGGTGAAGTCGAACGGGCTGTCGGCTGCCACTTCCTGCGGCGCCGGCGGCGGCTCGCCGGCGGGGGGAGGCGCCAGCAGCTCGTCGTTGGCGAAACCGAAGTGGTCGTCGGGCGTGGACGCGGCCGGCGGGGCCGTTCCAGCGAAGTCGCCGAAGTCCGTGTCGCGTGCGGCGTCGCCATCGATGGCCTCGCGCTCGAGCGTCTCCGCGTCGGGATCGATCTGCGAGGTGGCCACCAGCGCATCGTCGTCGCCGTACTGCGGCGCATCGGCGAACAGCGGGTTGTGCGGCGCGAGTTCCTGTCCCATGGCCTGTGCTTCCAGCCACTCGGGCTGGTGCGGGTCATCCACGTAGACGTGCATCTCCGCCGCTTCTTCCTCGAACTGCGCGAGGTCGCGCTCGGCGTAGTAGAGGCTGAGCAGTTCCAGGTGCAGGCCGAGGTTGGCGGGCTGCTGGCGCAGCTGCTCGCGCAGGCTTTCCGCTTCCGCTTCCATCGCCGCCGATGGCTCGCCGCCCTCGGGCGGGCGCGAGCCGCCGAAGGGTGAATCGCCGAATTCGTGCGCAATCGATGCACGCGTGGCCGGGGCGTTGCGACGGCGCAGGCCGAGCAGTCCCAGCAGGACCAGCAGCACGCCGGCTCCGAGCGCGGCGGGCTTGACCCAAGGCGCCTCGTACCAGGGCGCGGTCGCCGCGGGCGTGGTCGCGTCGGCGCCGGCAGTGCCCTTCGCGCTCGTGGCGGGAGCGCCAGAGGCATCCGCTGGCGTGGATGGCAGGGGCGTGACGACGGCACCACCGGTATCGGCGGGGGATGCGCCCGGCGCTGGCGTGCTGCCGGCGTCGGTGAGCGGGGTGGTTTCGGCACCGGTGGCCGTGGTCGCGTCAGCAGGCGTGGCCGCTTCCGGCGACGTCGTGGTTGCACCGTCTCCCGCAGGGGACGTCGAACCGGTATCCGCCGGCGTCGTGGCGGGCCCTTCGCTTGCCGCGCCGGTGCCGGCGGCGCCCGTACCGGCGTCGCCCCAGATGTCCTTGCGATCGACCGGCGCTGACGCCGCGGTGTCGCCCGGCGGCACGGCCGTGGCCGCAACGGGCGCGGTGTCGGCAGTGGCTGGCGGCGTAGCGGCCGTATCGGCGGCGCCGGTTCCGCTCGCGGCTGGCGTCGCC